>NZ_JBHXAS010000040.1:0-38818 GCF_042727425.1 Peribacillus sp. NPDC060253 | reverse complement strand
TAATAATATTAAATAATTTTTAATTTTATCTTTAAGGAGTTTTGTTGATGGAAAACATAGATATTGGTAAAAAAGTTGAGAAATACAGAACAGCGAAAGGTTTGAACAGTAGAGAATTAGCAAGATTAGCTGAAATAACCCCTTCAATGTTAAGTCAAATAGAACGGGGGTTGGCTAACCCTTCAATTCAAACTCTAAAGGTATTAGCTAAAGCCCTTGATGTTCCTACCTTTAGTTTTTTACTTGAAGAAACAAATACCGAAGATTTAGTTGTTAGGTCAAATGAGCGAAAGAAAATGGTTGTTGAAAACCTATCGTATGAGTTAGTGTCACCTGATTTTACTGGAACACTGGCAACTGCTATTATGAATGTTCCTCCTAACATATCATCGTCTGAGAAACTTTTGGAACACAAAGGAGAAGAAGTTGCTTATGTATTAGAGGGGAAAATTAAAGTGTTTTTAGATGATGAAGAATACATATTAGAAACTGGTGATAGTGTCAAAATACCAGGCTATATGAAGCATAAGTGGGAAAATAATTTTACTGAAAATGCTGTGATACTTTTTTCGGTGACTCCGCCAGCTTTTTAGGTTTCTTGTTGAACTGACGGGTGTTAAATCCTTTTAGGAAGGTTGCTAAGGCAGCCTTTTTCTTATGCAAACAACGAGGCAGATGTTATCCCTCATGCGGCAACATTTGTGGTACTTCAAACAGCGTGTAATTTTTGTCCCCTTATTTTCTTCCGTATCTACTTCAATCATTCCATTATGGAATCCACCTTCACTGCATATCCCGTATTGCACTTAAAGGCGTTATTCCCACTTCATGCAGCTAGGAGAATGGTTGGATTTGAACATAAAAAGGTTATTCCGGTCAGCCTTTTTCTTGGAGGAATCCTTTTAACTTCAGCTGATTTTATAGGAAGACTTGTTTTAGCCCCTAAAGAAATTCCTTCTTGACTTGTCGCTGCTCTAATAGGCACTCCATATCTCTTATATTTACTGAGAAAAATATAGGTGATGACATATAAGAAGATCCTTTCTGACATAAGGGGCGGAATAAACCTTAAAGTAAATAGGGCTTTTAACATGAGAGTTGCTCTGACAGCTCTTTTTTTTTATGGAGCTAACTGGGTAAATAGCGTCTTTATTTTTAAAATTTTACATGCAATAATTTGTACATTCGTTAAAATAACTAAAAAGTAAACGAGGGGAAGTTAGTGGAGAGGGTTAATTATTCAATTGTTGATGTGTTTTCTAATGGAAAATATACAGGAAATCAACTAGCGGTTTTTAAAAACGCTGGAAATATCCCGGATAATGAAATGCAACAAATAGCCAAAGAAATTAATTTTTCCGAAACCACCTTTATCTTGTCTGATTCAAAAAATGATGGCGGCTATGATGTTCGGATTTTTACGCCTAATGAAGAGGTTCCTTTTGCTGGACATCCGACTTTAGGAACTGCATATATCATTCAAAACGAAGTATTAGAGGAACCATTGGATAACCTTATTTTAAACTTTAAAGGTGGTCAGATAAAGGTTTCATTCAATAATCAAGAAGAGCTACTATGGATGAAACAAAATGAACCAACTTTTGGCACGATTTTAGATACAGATAAAATTTCTGAAGTTTTACATATACATAAAGAAAACATAGATGATAGATTTCCGATTCAAGAAGTTTCGACGGGACTTCCAGTGCTTGTTGTCCCATTAAAATCATTGGAAGCAGTTAAAAAAGTAAAGATTAATAGAGAAAAATATTTTGAGTTAATTGAACATATGGATGCAAAAGCCATTATGGTTTTTTCTCCAGAGACCTATGATTCGAAAAATGATTTGAATGTTCGAGACTTTGCGGACTATTATGGTATCCCCGAAGATGCAGCCACTGGCAGTTCTAATGGATGTTTAGCTGCTTACTTAGTTAAATACCGGTATTTTGAAAAAGGTCAAATAGACATTCGGGTAGAACAAGGATGCGAAATCGAAAGACCATCTTTATTGTTTTTAAAAGCAGGTGATGTTAACGGGGGAATCGACGTTCATGTAGGAGGTAAAGTAGTGAAAATTGCTCAAGGTGAATGGTTTCTTTAATAACCTAACCTACTCAACTGACAGATGCTCTAGGTTGCTGAGGCAGCCTTTTTCTTATTGAATGAGCAGGCATTAATCCAAAACATTATTGAAAAGGAATGACACATAAATGGGGACAGTCCCACACAAAAGGAGGTCTTCCAAATGGATAAAGAATCAATACTAATCGTAGAAGACGAAGAAAAAATCTTAAGACTGCTTGAATTGGAACTTGAAATCGAAGGCTACCAAATCGGAAAGGCAATGGACGGAAATGAAGCCCGTGAAGCGTATCGATCAAGAAGTTGGGATTTGATCTTATTGGATGTGATGCTTCCAGGCATAAGTGGGATCGAGCTGCTTCGGAAAATTCGTATGAAAAACAATTTCACCCCTGTCATCCTGTTAACTGCAAAGGGCTCGGTTGAAGATAAAGTTTCCGGTCTTGATCTCGGCGCGAATGACTACATCACTAAACCTTTCCAAATTGAAGAATTGCTTGCCCGTATTCGTGCGGTTTTAAGAATGCGGACTGTAGCATCTTCAATGGAAGATGAAGACGATGGGTGGCTCAATACTGCAGATTTAAAGGTGAATGTCAAAACACGCGAAGTCATTAGGGGTGAAAGTGAAATTGAACTAACGCCAAAAGAGTATGATTTACTTCTTTATTTACTGAAGAATAAGCGTCAAGTGCTAAACCGGGATCAGATTCTGGAAGCGGTTTGGGGGTATGATTTCTATGGAGAAACAAACGTGGTGGATGTGTATATCCGGTATGTTCGCAAAAAGCTCGACTATGGCTTTGATACGCCGCTTATTCATACTGTAAGAGGCGTTGGCTACGTCATGAAGGAAGCAAAATGAGACTGCGGAAGAAAATAAATTTATATACAGCGGTGTTATTCATTTTCCTGCTTCTTTTGATGAATGTTTCCATTTATTTTGTTTTCAGTAATCTGATAATGGTGAATGAACTTAATCGTGCGAAAGCGGAGACAGAGAAAATTGCCTTTGATGTTAGTAAAAATGTCAATAATATATCGCCAAATGATTTACTTCGAGCTTATCTGCCTATTGATGGCATGATTGGTATAGTAAAAGAGGGTCAACCAAAAGGAACAGTTGTTACATCCAATTCTGAAAAACTATTAAGCAATCGAAATAGTGGCTTTTACCCCGGTGAGAAGAGCGAAATCATCACTTATCATCAGAATAAGTATGTATTCGTTTCAAACCCGATTGTTTGGGTGGATGGAAGTGTAGTTAATCTTCAAATCACCAAAAGCATTACCGCAACAGAAGAAATGCTCGCTGTTCTGCGCATCGTGTTAATCGCTGTAACGGTCATTGCGATGATACCTGTTCTGATATCAAGCACTATTCTTAGTAACTTCATCGCCCGTCCGATTCGATCGATGATTGATACGATGAAGGAGATCCAAACAAGCGGCCAATTTAAGCGACTTAGCCTTGAGGAAAAATCAAAAGATGAACTTGTGGAAATGGGAAAAACCTTTAATCACATGATCGATTTGCTACAAGCTAACTTCGAAAAACAGGAGCAATTCGTATCAAATGCTTCACATGAATTAAAAACACCGCTAACTGTCATTGAAAGCTATGCAAGTCTTTTGAAGAGAAAAGGGTTGGAGCGTCCTGATTTGTTTGATGAATCAATAGAGGCCATTCATTCTGAAGCCATTAGAATGAGAGAGATGACAGAGCAAATGCTCCTGCTTGCAAAGCATCAGGAAAAATGGAATATAGTGAAGGAAAACATTAATCTGAACGATATCATTGCAGAGTTAGCGAAAGTGTATAAAAATGCGTACAATCGATCAATGGAGATTTATAGTAACGATGCAATTGAAGCAGTAACGGACGTTCAAAAGTTAAAACAGCTTTTGTTTATTTTTTTAGACAATGCAAGAAAGTATAGTGACGAGCATATCTCAGTCTACATAGGACAAACAAGTAATGAAGCTTATATACGCATCGAGGACAGAGGGGATGGCATCCCAAAGGCTGAATTGCCAAAAGTGTTCGATCGCTTTTATCGTGTAGATAAAGCAAGAAGCCGAAAGCAAGGTGGATCGGGATTGGGGCTTTCCATGGCAAAGGAAATTGCTGATGCAATTGATGTTCGGATTGAAATGGATAGTCTTGAAGGCAGGGGAACGATCGTTACTCTATTATTTGATTAAGCCAGAATGACGTTGGATGGGGGATACGATGAAGATTAGAAAAGTGCTGATAACAGCTGGATTGACTCTCGTTTTTGGTCTGCTTTTATTCGTCGGGTTTCAATGGCGCGCTCCATCATTATCCGCGGAAATCTTGACGAAAGAAGAAGTGAACCAGACAGCAAAGGATAAATATCCTGGAACCATTATAAAGACAACGAGAACTGAAGGTGAAGAATATCAGATTGAAATGCAGCTTGAAACCGGGGTATATCAAATTAGGATGGATGCGAAAAGCGGTGAAGTTCGTTCTATAAAAAAAGAAGCCATAGTTCATGCAGCTGAAGAAACGACGGAAAAAACACCCCAAAAGCAACTGACCCAAAAAGAAATAAAGTCACGTATTTCAAAACAGGGTGATCTGGAACAAATTGACTTCGTGCAGGAGAAAAACAACTCCTATTATAAAGTAGTTGTAAATAAGAATAACGAAAAAATCACATTAATACTCGACCCATATACAGGAACTATTATTGACTCAACTATGGTGGCAGATAGTATCATTACAGAAAAAGAAGCAATTGAGATTGCGGAAAAACATGTAAGAGGAACAGGTGACGATACAGAATTTTATCAACCCTCAGATCAGACACCCTATTATTTGGTCGAGGTTGAATTAGAGGACGATCGAGACGCAGTCGTCCAAGTGGATGGTTACACAAAAGAAGTAAAAACAATCACATGGGAAGATGATGAAGAGGATGAAGAGGATGGACCTGAATAAATCAAGACGTAAATGGAACAAAGCATAAAAAAGGGTGATGCATAGTTTAATATGCATCACCCTTTTTTGCTTCGTTGAGTAAGAAAAATGCAAAAAAAAAGAGAAGAAACTGTAATAATTCTCACTAATTTCTAATCCATCTATCATTTAACTCTAATTTAATATCTTTAACATGGAATAAAGCACCAAATGATAAAGCAGAGCTAAATAAGTGTTGGAAGGCATCTGGATTATTGTACATAGAACATTTACACGTGAAAGGAGAATAAGTAATGTCAGTTATTTCTAGCATTCTGGATTACAACAAGACGTTTGTCGATCAAAACAAATTTAAAGAGTTTCAAACGACAAAGTATCCAGATAAAAAGATCGTCATCATAACATGCATGGATACCCGTCTGTTGGAATTGCTTCCAAAGGCGATGGGGTTAAGAAATGGAGATGCGAAAATCATTAAAAACGCTGGAGCTTTAGTTTCTCATCCTTTTGGCAGCATTATGCGCAGTATCCTTGTCGCTATTTATGAGCTAAAAGTGGAGGAAGTGTGTGTGATCGGACATCACGGATGCGGTATGGTGGGGCTTCAATCATCTTCACTTCTCGATGCCGCAAAGCAGAAGAAAGTCAGTCAGGAGCAAATTGATGTCCTTACAAACTCTGGTATTGATTTATCAAAGTGGCTGTCGGGCTTTCAATGCGTTGAGGAGAGTGTAACAAATAGTGTCCGTTTGATCGAGAATCACCCATTATTACCGGAATCCATTGCCGTTCACGGTATGGTCATCCATCCCGAGACGGGTAAATTGGATCGAATCATAGATGGATATAGCAAAATTGTCAGCAAAAAAGAAATACATATTCAATAAAAGAAGGAGCGATAAAATGATGGGTTCTAGCAGGCTTGAAGGATATAACTTAGGCCATTTTCAGAAAGACCTGGTTGCCGGGGTGGTAGTTGGGATTGTAGCGATTCCTTTAGCGATGGCCTTTGCCATTGCTTCTGGAGTAAGACCGGAATACGGACTGTACACATCAATTATTGCCGGAATTATGGTCTCCCTTTTTGGAGGCTCCAAATATCAAATTGCAGGCCCGACTGGAGCCTTTGTCCCGGTCCTGTTCGGGGTGGTCATGCAGTACGGATATGAAAAACTGTTAATCGCCGGTTTCTTGGCAGGTATCATGATTTTCCTTTTAGGTGTCTTCAAACTGGGAAGATTCATCAAGTTTATACCCCGTCCAGTTACCATCGGCTTTACTGCTGGAATTGCTGTGATAATCTTCTCTGGGCAGATTGCCAATTTCTTTGGACTCAGTAACTTAAAAAAAGAAGAAGCCTTTCTTTTAAATATGAAAGAAATTTTATTGAACTTCAATACAGTGAATGTTTATAGTGTACTGGTAGCTATCATAAGTTTAACTCTCGTCATATTAACTCCAAAATATTTACCGAAAATCCCCGGGGCATTGCTAGGATTGATTGTATCAACTCTGGTCGCCAGCTTATTCTTTCCTGGTCAGGTAGCGACAATTGGATCGGCTTATGGCGCCATTCCTAATGCATTGCCCCATTTTCAGTTTCCCCAGATCACTGGCGGCCTAGTAATTGAACTCCTGCCGGCTGCTTTGATCATTGCCATGCTTGGAGGAATTGAATCACTATTGTCCGCAGTAGTGGCAGACGGAATGACCAACAGTAAACATAACAGCAATAAAGAGCTGATGGGGCAAGGATTGACCAATATGATTACGCCTTTATTTGGAGGCATTCCGGCTACAGGTGCCATCGCCCGTACCGCAACGAATATTAAAAACGGTGCAGTTTCCCCTATATCAGGTGTGATTCATGGGCTGGTGGTTTTGCTGGTGTTAGTCAGTTTGGCTCCTTATGCTTCGGCGATTCCACTGGCCAGTATGGCCCCCATTCTTATGTTTGTCGCATGGAACATGAGCGAAAGCAAAGAATTTTCGCATATCTTAAAAGCAAAAACCATGGATTCGGTCGTTTTAATCGTTACCTTCGTGTTAATCGTATTGATTGACCTGACAACAGGTGTCGGAATCGGATTACTATTAGCCATTCTATCGTTCGTTAAACTGATGAGCGGTACATTGAAATTATCAAAGGTATTACCAGATCCGGCCGATAAACTAGTTAAACCAGAAATGGTGCAACAAGGTTCAAGCTGTCCGCAAATTAACATATATACGATAGAAGGACCTTTATTCTTTGGTACAATTGAAAGGCTGCAAGAAGAAATCGAGGAAATAATGCGTTCTAAACCAAAAGTCCTTCTATTAAGAATGAGAAATGTGCCATTTATTGACACTTCTGGTGAAGCACTTCTAACCGACATCGTGAAGCAATTCAAGTTCCACAATCTACAAGTGTTGATTTCCGGGATTCAACCCGAACCTGAAGATATATTGGTAAAAACTGGATTTATTGAACTGGTAGGTAAGGAACAATTCTTTACTAGTACGGGTGATGCCATTAATAAAGCTTTATCCAAGCTTGATGAGAACCGTTGTAAAGGGTGTAAACAGTTTTCATTTGCTGAATGTGCCGCACTCTCCCGGCAAGTACCAAAGTCTAAGGCAATAAAGCAGAAAAGAAAACGGGAGATAGGGTTAACATGAACCCCTGTCAAGAAGATAAGGCATCTGCTTTTGGCAGATGCCTTTCTTTTCAACCTCTTTTATTTAATTCAAGGGGGATAACTTGATTTATGATAGCCTAAATAAAACGATTCCTACTTTAACAAGATGATTTGCATAAAGTACGAAAAAAAAGAAAGAAGCGAATAAGCGTTAATTATTTATGGCTCGATGAAAAACCTAAGAAAATAACTAAAATCATCAAAAGTGAAATCATTGACACATTAGCATGGTTTGCTCAGGGATTAATCCTGACAGAAGTTAATTTAATTGTATGCCACTAAAAGCATGATTCCAAATGTCCTCATCCCAAATTCGGTTAGGAACTTCTAAAACACAAACGTTTTCTAGGTTCCATTCTAATTCAGAAATACTTGTTGCATCATCCGAGGGGATTAATATTAGTACATTAAATTCTTTTTCTTTTAACATGTCCTGCATGACTTGGTCATCATATGTTGACCATCTAACAATTAATTACAATATTACTCTAAATACTATATTAGATGAGAATTTTCTCTTTTTTGATTGGACAATCCAAAAAAAGGCTCCAGAGCAAGCAATAGCGAGGCTATCTACCTTTCAATGCACGTAGAGTATAAAACCACCTTTTTCATGAGATATGTGGAAACTGATGATAGCAAAAAGCGATGGTGCATACATACTGTGACATGATTTTAGATTTGTAGGTTCATATAAAAAAACGCATGCCCAAGTATGAAGAGCATGCGTGAACTATTATTCTTTTATGATATCCAACTCTTTCAGGGCATCAAGCGTAATCGTCTTGGCTTTGCTCCCGCTGCCGTCCATGTTCGTTGCGAAGGCCCATTTCCCTTTGTCCGTTTCGATGTAACCCACATACCAGCCCAACCCCATATCAGAAAGGCGTGTACCGGTTTTTCCATGGAGGACATATGAGTCAGCTTCTTCGTTGATCATGATTCTCTTAACCGTTCTCATATGCTGCTTATCGATAGGCAGTTTTTCCTCTACAAGGTTTTCGATGAATTGGACTTGTTCCTGTGCAGATATTTTTATAGAGCTATCCAGCCAGAACTGATCGATCCCACCGGAGATATTACGATTGCCGTAATCGAGCAGATTCACATAGTGCTGCATGTTTTCCACCCCAATATCGCGGGCCATTGCTTGATAATACCAGATCACTGAATACCTCATGCCTGAAGCCAGTGTATGATCTCTATTCCAATCTTCAAATTCCCTGATTACGCCATCCCAGCGCTTCACTTCATATTCATCGCTCACCGCTTTTGTCTGTAAGCCGATTAATGCATTCGCCACTTTAAATGTCGATTCTGGAGTAAAACGTACTTTACTTCTATTTTTGTTATAGACATAGACTTTATCATTTTTTAAGTTTTGGATGATCATCGTGCCATCCACACCATCGAAGGATTCCCCAATTTGCAATTCTTTCACATTATGACCGTTTGCACTTGCATGAATCTTGCTCATGGAACCAGTGACTAGCAGGACAAGAATGAAACATAACACTTTGATTTTCATTACACACTCTCCTTTAAGGCTGGATTTAAAAAACGCCAAATTCAACTCTATGTTTTTCCAAAAAATAGGACAATAACTAAAGTATACATTTTTCCGGCGAGGAACGATACATCTAAATACTATCAATCATGGAGGAATGCAGCGGGCAGCCAATGAATATATAGAGTAAACGCTAGATTGGGGAGCGATCATGCAGGTTAACCGAAGGAAAATAATTAATAGCAATGAAAAAGAAGTTGCATACACACATATTGAAAACGGGAGTCCTGCCATTTGTTTTATGTTTTCCGGTGCAGGTTACACATATGAGAAACCGTTATTTTATTATTCGACAATGCTCATGCTTCAAAATCAGTTTGATGTCGTGCATGTTCATTATTCTTACGAGCAGGATATATTCAAGCATCCATTGGTGGATATCACTAAAGTTATGGTTAATGATTGTACTCCGATCATTATGGAAGTATTTCAAAAAAAACGAATATCAAGAAACTTTGTTTTTAGGCAAATCACTTGGTACGATACCCATGGTTAATGAATTTATGAAAAGTGAAAGGTACTACCAATCGAAAATGATTTTGCTTACGCCACTATTAAAGTTCGATTCCATTTTAGAAGGGATATTGAGAAGCGATCATTCAACACATATCGTTATAGGAGAAAAAGATCCTCATTATATTCCTGGTAAAATTCAAATGATTGAAATGAAGAAGACGATAAGTCTGAATAAAGTCCGTGATGCCAATCATTCTTTGGACATTGCCCCTTTTAATGCTTCAAGCTCGATCGAGGTTCTGGCAAGTGTCATGAAAGGGATGGAAGTGTTTATAAGGACCAAATACTGATCAAACGGTAAGAAAAATAAACCACTACACAAAGAAATGATATTGCCATTAATAAGTAAAAATTTTGGACGTAATTAAATAAAGCCCATATTCTTAAAAGGGGTGTACGCCATTAAGTTCCACAACTAAAAGAACCACTTTGCAGGACAAGTACAATGGTGAAAATTGAAACTGCCTAAAAAAATATCTATATTTAAACATGATACTAAAGCAATAAAAGGGAACAATTTTAGAGAGAAATCTGTAAAGAAAGTATGCTGTGTGTAGGATTTTGTTTTTATAAGGAGAATGAATCATGATAAATATCGAGAGCGATCTGCCGACGGAATTAGCGAAACCTGCACGGCGGGCCCTGGTGGGGGAGGGGTATGTGCATTTGGATCAGTTCACCCAGCTAAGTGAAGCAGAAATCCTGCAGCTGCACGGGATGGGGCCAAAAGCAATGGAGCAGCTTAGGCGTGCACTTGCCGCGAAAGGGCTGACCTTCGGCGATAAATGAATTAGTTGTACAATCATGGTTGACTCATTCGAGGCTGGGGTTCAATAGCACCAATTAGAGTTGAATTTCCCTGATGAAAGCCGAGTTATCCTTGATTACGAAGGAAAACTCGGCTTTTTAATTAGAGCTGAGACTTTTAATTTATTATATTTTTTGTGGATGGGGCAAAACTTTTAATCATTTGTGTCATATCCTGTGGAGCCAGCTGGGGTACTTGGTAATAGCGGTGCTTGTTTTGATACAAGAAGATTTCATAGGCCATTTCAATAAAATTAGGGACACTGTCAGCAACGACCCGTCTAAGCACTGGGTTTGTCATTTCAGCAGCAGTCATGGCCAGCAGTGATCCGGTTGACTTGATTAAACCTAACATATGTCCTGAAACGCCATGTTCATTCATGTCATTTACAGATTGATTTGGTTTTTTAGGCTGAGAGGGTGACAACCCATATATAACATCATTTTTCTGGTTCATTTCGTAGGGCTGGGAAACGTGCGATGGCTTTTTTCCTTGACTGAAGGCTTCTACGGCAATGTTATATACATCCGTAATGAATGTATACTGATGGTTAAGAATCGCTTTTAACTCTTGGTCTTTAATGTGCTGGTCAAAGAGTTGATACTGATCTAAAACATTAATAAATCCTGCAAGGACCTCGTGAGTATCAAATATTTCGTGACCACCATGGTTCACATTTGGCATCATATTTTCTGATTGTTGGTTGTTGGACATATTCATTTCATTTTGCAAAATCATTACCTCCAAATTTTTTTAGCATACTTCTTTAAGATGGTCAGTGATGCTTAAAAGTATGTAAGGTTTAATAAAAAAGAGGTAGTGCACTAGCATGCTTTGATGCTTCTGACAAATGGCTGATCTTTCTCAGTATGGGCGATGATTTCGCCTGCTTTAAACGTTCCTGATGATGGGTTTAATAGCAGGAACAGATATATTTCATGGAGCATTTCTGTTTAATAGAAGTGTTTTTAAGGGTAACGTAGCAGGATAGTGGCAGAAGGAAATGTTATAATATGGGTTAAGTATTCTGGATATATGAAAGGAGAAATCATGGAGGGAACCAATACGTTTAAAACGATTGATGAATACATTCTACGATTTCCCGAAGAGGTTCAGGAGATACTAAGGACGTTAAGGAAAGTCATAAAAGATGCAGCGCCGGAAGCGGAAGAAAAGATAAGTTATCAAATGCCTACGTTTGCTTTACATGGAAACCTCGTGCATTTTGCTGCCTATAAAAACCATATAGGATTTTATCCAACTCCTAGAGGAATCTCTGCTTTTCAACATGCTTTATCTGAATATAAAAGTTCAAAAGGGGCCGTTCAGTTTCCACTAAATAAGCCTATACCTTATGAATTAATAAGCGAGATCGTTACATTTAGAGTGGATGAAAACATAAAAAAGAAAGCAGAAGCCAAATTGAAAAAGAAAAAATGATTTCATTCAATTCTTTCGATAATCATTTTGTAATGAATAATAGATACAATTTTTCATTCTATGGGACAGGAAGGATTGTATTCAGATACAATTAGTGTGGACTGATTAGTACATATAGGGCTTGAAATCATCTTAATAAAATCGACTGAAACAGGAAGGTTGGGATAGTATGTTCAAAAAATTATTCGGTAAAAAAGAAAATGTGGAACAGCTGCTTGCTCCTATAAATGGACAAGTAATGAATATGGAGGATGTTCCGGATCCAGTGTTTTCCGGGAAGATGATGGGGGACGGAATAGCGATTCTTCCTGAAGAGGGTTTGGTTGTCTCTCCTCTTGATGCAGAAGTGGTCCAGGTTTTTCATACTAAACATGCCTTAGGCCTCCGTACAAAAAGTGGCATCGAATTGTTAATACATATTGGCTTAGAAACAGTTAACCTGAAAGGCGAGGGATTCGAAGTCCATGTCGCAGAAGGGCAAAGTGTAAAAGCAGGAGACAAACTCGTTACATTTGATATCGAATTTCTAAAATCTAACGCTCCCAGCATTGTAACTCCGATTGTCATTACGAATGGCGAGCTCGTTGAAAAACTAGAAAAAACAACTATCACCCAAGCACATATAAACGAAACGGAGATTATGAAAGTTTATTTGAAGTAAAAGTGCCCAATTAGACGTTTAGTGCCTTCAAAAAAATTAGAAACTTCTAAAAATGAATAAAGTAAAACCTGCAAAATATGCAGGCAAGCACTTGGCGAGAAAGTACTAAGATCCGGTGTTGCTCCTGAATCTTTTATATTTAATGCCATAAAAGGAAGCGGTGCTGCGGCCTCTCCTTTTTTGATGCAAGCAGGATATTCATAAAATACATCGAATAGTAGGTGAATGAAGGTAAAATAAATCAAGCGAGGGTGAATTTTATGGGAGTTCAAGCAGAAAAGATTTTTGTTAACTTGCCTGTTAAAGATTTGGATGCCTCAATAGAGTTCTTCACGAAGGTTGGCTTTGAGTTTAATGAGCAAATGACCAATGAAAATGCAACGTGCGTGGTTATCAGTGAGACGATATATATCATGTTACTGGTTGAAGATTATTTTAAATCGTTTACCAAAAAGGAAATCCCAGATACAGCAACGAGTACGGAAGCGATTGTGGCCCTATCGGTTAATAGTAAGGAAGAAGTGGATGAAATCGTGAATAAAGCATTCGATGCTGGCGGAAAGCCTTTTAATGAAGCCATTGATCATGGCTTCATGTACGGTTGGAGTTTTAAGGATATCGACGGACATTCCTGGGAAGTATTTTACATGGATGAAAGCGGGTTTAATCAAGAGTAAAGCTAATTCAAAGGCACAATCCTTCACTAAGGACTGTGTCTTTATTTTTGATATCAATGACGTAAAGTCAGCATGATGCCAAAGGAAACAACCTGAGCTCTACGCACGAATTCGCGAGTAAAAGCGTGAATCTCACGAGTAAAAGCGTGAAATTCACGAGTATATGCACGAAACGCACTAGAAACGATCGAATTCAGAAGTAAAAGCGCCCAATTCACGAGTAGAAGCGTGAAACTCACGAGTAAAAGTCGTGTAGTTTAGAAAATTACTAATAATTAATAGGTGCAGACTCTAGGGGCCCCGAACAAACAAGGGAAGATTCACAGGAGTATAATCATGATGTTGAACAATGGATTCTATTTATCTCTTATCATTGTATTCTTTAATGATTTTCTATTAGTCCAGCTCTGCCTTATTGAAAGAAATTAAAAAATGAGATAAACCTTTAAATTGATATTGAAGATTGCTGAATAATTTGATAAAATAAAATAAATGAAAAGACTATGTGCAACTGGCGAAACACGGATAACCGTGAGGGAACACATAGTGTCGTAGCCGTTCGCCTGGGCAGAGGTAAGGGATTTTATCCCTTGCCTCTTTCTGTATATTTACAGAAGATAGTGAAGTTTTAAAGGAATGCAGATTTTCATAGGTTTAAAATCTTGTTAATATTTTGAAATCTAAAAACTATCATGATCTAAGAGGAGCAAACAAAATGAGCACATTAACGTTAGAAAAAGTGAAAACGATCAAGGCCTTAAATAATATTGCTGAAAGCGGGCTAAATGTATTCAACAAAGGCGATTTTACCGTCGACAATGACAGTGAAAACCCTGATGCGATCGTTCTTCGCAGCTTTAATATGCATTCAATGGAATTCGGCACTGATTTAAAAGCAATCGCAAGGGCAGGGGCGGGAGTTAATAATATTCCGGTCGACAAATGCACCGAGCAAGGGATTGTTGTTTTCAATACACCTGGTGCTAACGCAAACGCTGTAAAAGAAATGGTACTGACGTCATTAATGGCTTCATCTCGTAACCTTTTTGCAGGTGTGGCCTGGACAAAGACGCTGGAAGGCGAAGGAGAACAAATTCCAAAACTTGTTGAAGCAGGAAAGAAACAATTCGTTGGTAAAGAAATCAAGGGGAAAACTCTTGGCGTAATCGGTTTAGGTGCGATTGGTGCACTTGTAGCGAATGATGCCCTGGATTTGGATATGGACGTCATTGGGTTTGACCCGTTCATCTCTGTTGATACAGCTTGGAACTTGTCTCGCAATGTACAACGCGCCATGACGATTGAACAATTGTTTGCAGAATCTGATTATATTACAGTACACGTGCCATTAACAGACGACACAAGAGGAATGTTTAACGAAGAAACATTCAGCATCATGAAGCCAGGCGTTCATATTTTGAATTTCTCACGCGGCGAGCTAGTGAATGAAAATGATATGGAAGCTGCACTTGAAAGCGGAAAAGTAGGAAAGTTCATTACAGACTTCCCGAATGAAAATGTGTTGAAAATGAAAAATGTCGTTCCAATTCCGCATCTTGGTGCCTCTACGCTAGAATCAGAGGAAAACTGTGCCATCATGGCAGCTCGTCAGTTGAAGAACTTTTTAGAAACAGGGAACATCAAGAACTCTGTGAATTTCCCAAACACTTCCCTTCCTTATACAGGAAACCGTCGTGTGGCAACGTTCCACGAAAACGTTCCGAACATGGTTGGACAAATCACACTGGCTGTATCCGGCTTTAACTTGAACATCGCTGACATGGTTAACAGAAGCCGTGGGGGATATGCGTATACGATCATCGACATTGACGGAGAAGTAAATGGCGATATCATCCCTGGTTTGGAAGAAAAAATCAAACAAATCGCAGGCATCGTCACAACTCGCATTATTTAATTTCCTTTCTTGCTCAAATGTTCATTATTAGAACAAGCCTCAATTCCTTTAAGGAGTTGAGGCTTTTTAATTTTGTTAAACTTTTTGAACAAAATGGCATTCATTCCTGCATCCCTTGGAACGAACGCACTTGCCAATTCAGGAACCTGATTAAAGAATCGCGCCGTTTGTTAGTAGTTACTGTCTTCCAAGATAAAAATCCTCCCATTAATTCTTCAACATAAAAATCGTTTCTCCTTGGCTTTAGGCACTCCTTAATAAAAAGTTAAGCAATTCTCTTCATAATAAGTTTCACCACGGGTAGCCGCCTAACACATAAGAAAGCTTGGAGAAACAAATAGGAGGACAAAAAATATGAAAAAGATGATGTATGTTAAGCTTGGCTTAGATATTTTAATGGCCGTTACGTTCGTATTATTTTTTAATAAACAAGTATTAGGGGGATTAACGTTTCACGAAATTGCCGGGTTAGCTATTGCTGTATTATTTTTCACCCATGTGTTGCTCAATTGGCAATGGGTAAAAAAAGTCACTATTAAATTATTTGACTGCAAGCTGCCTCTTGCAACAAAATTTGGTTACTTTTTAAACGTAATGTTGTTAATGACAATGACCTTTATTATGATCAGTGGTATTTTTATTTCAAGAGTTGTATTCCCGAATATCAACGTTGGAAATGAACAATGGTTTAAAATTTCTCATATATCGATTTCGTTTTTAGCACTTATTTTAGTTGCAGCTCATGTTGGATTACATTGGAAATGGGTAATAAATGTTTTTAAAAATATAATTAACTTCAAAACTCCAAAACCAAGCTTAGGGTTTTTAGCAAGAGTGGCAACAGTTGCCTTATTAGTGTTTGGGGGCTATCAAATGTACTCAACACATTTCATCAGGCAGGTGCAAGGAGTTGCGAGCGTGTTTAATCTTTCTTCTTCACAAATGCCAGAAGGCGGCTTTAAAGGGGGAGAAAGACGAAATCTTCCCGAAGGCGGCTTGGAAGAGGGCGATGGCCCATTTGAAAAAGCAAACCTTTCAGAAGGTGAATTCAGAGGGGCAAAGGGTCACTTCGAGAGTTTGAACGCTTTAGGCGTTATCGTTACGTATTTTGGCATCATGTCTGTATTTATCATTATCATTTATTATATTGAAAAATTGATAATGAGCCATACACGGAAAAATAAAAAACAAACGGTAGTGAAGGCGATTTAACGAGTGTGTAAAAGTAATTTAGACTTCGTATGAGCATTCTACATAGCATAGAACAAAATCAGTGACAAGACTAAAAGAAGTCCCAAGTGAAGGTAAACTACTTGGGACTTCTTTTAGTTAATAGAAGACGCTCTGCTCTACAGCTTACGCAAGTGGAACACCCTCAAAAATTTTGATCCGGCAGTTGATGAAGAATATTCGAGGTTAAAAAAGCTCCAACAGGAGGCAATTGAACGGTATTGGTATTACCACTAATAGGATATTCATTCAGACTTATATCAGTCGTGGCAATCCACGTTCCATACTGGCCTGCTTGTAGAGAGGGAGGTTTCATAAGTATACGTCCCTGCAGAATAAAATGCCGAATTCTAATTTGGGGATCATCAATGATGGTTAAGTTGCCAGAGAATGAGGCGAAAGGTGAATCAAATGTGATTTGTTTGGTGTTTTCATTCCAAAATCCATTAATCGGAATAGGTGAACCACGAAAATTAACCGTACCAATTACACGGTTATTTGTAATAGATTGAATGACAAGTGTGCCAAAAATAATCGATCTGCCAGCTATAGAAGCATGGATGCCCCATAATGATGGGAATGGAAAACTAACTGAACTAGTACCTTGTGGAGTTACCAATGCTATGCCCTCCCTTAAAGAATAGGTTCTGAGGAAAAAAGGATGAGATATGTTTTAGCTCCCTTGTTTTAATGAATATTTCAGTATATGCAGCACGAGCAGAATAAACCCATAAACAAAGATGAAGTTTACATGACATAGCCAAATTCTCATCCCTATAATTGTGTACCAACCAAAAAAGGGGAAGCGGGATGGTCCGGAATGGAATGAAGGGAAATGAGGCAAGTGCGGCGAAAGTAATCTATAGAACGGAAAGATAGATGGAGAGCAGCGATTAAAATGTTGCGGAACAGATATTGCCATGAATTACATTGAAGACTGGACGCCGTTAAGAGAAGCTGCACCCTTGAATAACGAAGCACACTAATGGTTTTAAAAAAAATCATGAAGGAGTGGCAAATATGCACAAAAAAGATTGTTCAAAAAAGATGTGCCAGTGTTTCATTGTCCCTAACTATATCTTAGAGAATTTGGCACAAAATGAAATAGAAGCAGCACGAATCAGTTTAGCGAAAAGCAGTCAAATGCGCAGGCGCAGAATCTTAAAAGAATTTGATATTGACGGTGTTGTCGCTTTAACTGATGCAGGACCAGGACGCCATGGTGAATCTGCCCGCCATGTTTATGATTGCAAGGGAAAAACCAAACTCCGCCAGAATGAGGTTAGAAAAGAAGGAGATCGATCAAGTGCGGATCCTGTGGTTAACACTGCATACGATTATAGTGGGGTTGTGCGTGACTATTTCAAGGATGTCCTGCACCGTAATTCCATTGATAACCAAGGCCTTGATCTCATCCTGAACGTCCATTATGGCGATAAATTCACAAATGCCTATTGGGACGGAGATGAAATGGTATTTGGTGACGGCGATGGGGTTATTTTCAGCAATTTTGCCAATTCACTCGATGTCATTGGGCACGAGCTTACGCATGGTGTAACGCAGTTCACAAGCGGATTGGAATATGACGGTCAGTCTGGGGCATTGAATGAGCATCTTTCAGATGCGTTTGGAATCGCCATCAAACAATTTCATTTAAAGCAAACAGCAGGAGATGCCGATTGGCTAATCGGTGCTGATATAATGGGACCAACACTAAAAGGACAAGCTCTCCGTTCTATGAAAGCACCTGGTACGGCATTTGACAATAAATTGATGGGTAAAGATATACAGCCTGATCATATGAGAAACTACTATAAAGGTGATCGAGATAATCATGGTGTCCATATCAATAGCGGTATACCAAACAAGGCGTTTTATCTTGTATCGATGGAGATCGGAACCGACAAAGCAGCGTTGATCTGGTTCAATGCGATGCAGAATTTATTTGCCACGGCAAATTTCAACCAATTCGTCCAAATTGTCAGCAAGTCAGCACAAAAACTCGTCGATAGTGGAGAAGTTCCTGAAATCGCTATAAAAACAATTGAAAATGCGTTTAAAGCGGTGGGATTGCCTGAGTAGTTATCTTTTATGAATAGGAGGCTTCATCTAACATGCATATCCAATTTAGCTGCATAGGGGGAATGGCCAACCTCGATTTGAATGTTGTGATAAACACAGACGAATTACCGAAGGAAAAGTATGAGGAATTAAAAAATTTGGTGAAGTCAGCTAATCTTTCTCATGCTGAACTAAGTAAAATGGCTGGAGTTAAAGCGCAGGGAGCGGACTCTTTTTCATACAAGCTGGATATAGCAGATGAAAAGAAGAAACAGTCCTTCTCATTTACCGATACGACAGCTCCACAGGAAGTACGTCCCTTATTGGATTATTTACGTAACTTGGCCATTGAAATAAAAATGGCGGAATAACAATAAAATCCTCTGAAGTGAATGATATAGATCGGCGTAGATTAACATCAAAAAACAAGCGTAACTGAGCATTTCAGTTACGCTTGTTTTTTGATGTAAACACTTTTTTCTGATTCCGTTAAGGTTCTGTAAATACCCTTGTTTTATTAAAAGAAAAAGCTACGATAGAGGTGAAATGATAAAGAGGAGGAAAATGAATAAATGGTGGCTAACGATGTCTTTAGCTGTTGCTGTTGCTATGCCCTTTTCATCAACAAATGCTTCCGCTGAACAGGTTAAGAAGGAACCGAAAGTGATAGTGCCGCTTGCAAAAGCGCACGCACACAATGACTATGAGCATGCACGTCCCCTCTATGATGCACTGGATCATGGGTTCACAAGTGTAGAAGCGGACGTCTGGCTAAAAGACGGTGAATTACTGGTAGCCCATGATGAAATCAATGTTAAACCAGAGCGGACACTTAAGTCCCTTTATTTAGATCCATTAAAAGAAAAAGTGAAGCAAAACAAAGGCTCTGTTTACAAAAGTCGTCACCAGGATTTCTTACTTTGGATCGATATTAAATCCGAGGACAAAGCTACATATGAAGAAATCGATAAACAACTGGCAGAATACAAGAAAATGATTACAAAATTCTCAAAGTCAAAGGTAAACCAAGGTGCTGTTACCGTCATTATTTCAGGAAACCGTCCGCGTGAGCTAATGGAAAACCAGAAGGTGCGTTATGCCACATTCGATGGACGAATGAGTGAATTGGATTCTGATGCATTTAATGAATTCATGCCTGTAATCAGCGACAACTGGACAAATCATTTTACATGGAATGGTGAAGGGAAGATGCCTCAAGCTGAACAAGAAAAGCTGGATCACATTGTCAAAACGGCGCATGCAAACGGTCAAATGGTTCGATTCTGGGCAACTCCAGACGAAGCATTACCAAACCGTGAAGCTGTATGGGATGAGATGCTAAAAGCAGGAGTAGATCTTGTAAACACAGATGACCTTCCAGCCTTACAGCAATACCTGCTTAAAAATGATCCACACCCTATGAAACAACATATTAAGTGGTAGACTATCATACTCTTTATCAATAAACCAGATGATCCGCAGCGGATTATCTGGTTATTTTTGATGCCACCTAAGCCATATTTCTTAGACATATATCCGGAAGACCGAAAAAAGATAATAGAAGGCAATAAAAAAGTCTATCAAAATGTAGGCTTTTTTGTGTTCACCGAAATTTCTTTTCTACCCACTTTTCAAATTGGTTTTGCTTATTATTTCTAAAAATAGACACAAATTAACAACCATATGTGGAAACTGACTAACAGTTTTCATAGGAAATCGATCACTATCGCTTTCTGATGGCGGTTCTTAAAGAGTAGGTCAATTAAGCTAGTCATTTAGTTAAAAAGGGAGAGGTTTTACAAAAAAAGAGAAAAATAGGATAATAGTCTCACAGGTGAAGTGGAATGCATATTAAGACAAGAAAGTTACAACTTCAGGGAAGAGTATTACCCACTTCATGAGAAAATATTCATCTCGTAAGCCCATTTCTAAAACGACCTATCAACACCACAAACATCATGAAATCCCCTCCGGAAAGCAATCAACCCACTTAAAAAACAGCTGTTCCTGGAAACAAGATGATGCCTTGTTTTCACACATCTTCGACTGACAAAGGGAGTCGAAGATTATTTCAGGTAACCAATGACAAAAACAATAGGCTAGTAAGATGGCTTTGCACTTATAGGAGGTGAGGAAAATGTGAACGAAAAATAGAAGAATCCATAGGGAGAAGGTCACCTAAGAGCTGGAAGCAGGCGTATACCTGTCTGTATGTTCAGTCCTTTTAATTAAATAGTAAATGGGGGAGTGAATAGAATGATCATACGAAAAAACTATTTAATGAATATGGAAACCGTGGCAATGATGGAGCGTTACGATTCAAATGGTGTGGAGATGGCGATGGTGGTGGAAGGAGAGAACACGTTCCTTGTTGCACAGCCTCGCCAGGAAATCCTAAATCATACGCTAAATTATTTTAGACTGGATCTTGATGGCGGGCTTGCAGGAGCCAAATCGGTGCTTGGCGGAAAATACAGGCTCCCAGTCTGCATAAACGCCCAGCTTGGAATGGTCTGGTTCTCATCAAGCTCATTCCGAAAAAGCGGAGGGGTCTGGTTTTCCTACATCCACATCAGTGACCTCGAGGAAATGAACGAAAAAGAAACCTTGGTCCACACAAACTATGGACATTGCTTTCCTGTGTCCTTAAGCAAAAAACAGCTCGCCTTCAAAAGGGACCAAGCATCCTATCTGCACACCACCTTCCATGAACGCTCTTCAGGCAAAAAAACCTTTTATTACGAACCGGGAAGCGGAATTACCTTTTGCAAAGAACCTGGAGAGGTTCATTACAGGGTAAAAGGACGGGGAGATTAATATCAGGGAGAGGAAGACCGCCGAAATGGTGGTCTTTTTCACAACTGTAGCTCGAAGTTTGATCAAGTTAATACAAGAGACCTTGATAAATGAATAAATAGAAAGGGTCTGTTTTAGATAAATAAAACAGGCCCTCATAATATTTAATTGGATTATTCATTTATAAAAAAGATGGTTGTGTTCTTTAATCAACGAACGCACCCGTTAGTCGAATAACCATTCATTTTAAAAGCATTACGACCGAAGTTTTATGCTATAGAATCTCATTGTTGTAGGGACACCCTCTATGTCAAAAGTACCGTTATTTATTAGATGCCTAACTCGGTATTGAATAAATTCGTCCCCTAAATATTGTTCTAGATGACCAATTACTTCACCTACTAATCTTGTACTTTTCATAAAATCTCTATTCTTTTGTTGGTTGTGTAGCTTTCGTGCCTTGTTGATTATGAATAGGTCATAAAAATCTTCATCAACGCCATGCACTTCACCGTTATCCCAAATACGCAATACATCTTGTGCATCAGCTATAAGCTCCCATTCTTGATAGAATTTTCTTCTATCCTCGATAGAAATAGGGTTGTTCGTTTTATTTTTTTCGTAGATTGACTTCAGTTTTTCCGGAGGAATTTCACCGGTAGAAAGAGGGGAGTATACTCTATTTGAAACCTTGAATTGTTCATGATAGGCTTTAGTCGTATTAATTAAAATGATGTTATTTCGCTTATTATTCAATAAATACAAAACATATCTAACTCCTGTTTGTTCATGGGAACTATCTCCTGCCCAAAGAAAGATGGTGGTTTCTTCTGGAACATGACAAATTATATCCTTAGTTTTAATAAAATCTTTCCCATAGTCCTTTTCATAGTAATCCTCTTCTGATAAAAACCGTGTTCTGAACCAATCTATCCTTTGTTTCACACCAACTTCACCATGTAATTTCCAAATAGGTCCTACTGAAAAGATGTCCGAAAAACATAGCACCTTTTCTTCATTTTCTATACCTAGTTCTCTTAGACTTATTTTCAACGATCCAGAAGTTGATTGTCCAAAAACAATGTGTAAAACTTCACTCTTATTGATCACAGCACTTGCACCAACTTTTTTATAAAAGTTTAACTCATAAACGGTAAATATACTAATGTAACCTGCTCCGTTTGTTTCACAAGAAAAGGAGCTACGATTAGCTCCAATAAGGAAGGAAAGCCCCGTTAGTTAAGAATCTTTCAAGACTTTCCTTTTGAAAAAGCTTTATTCCTATACTGGATTGTATGGGAGAGCGGGGAAAAAATATGAGAAATTAATAAAGAGCTAAAGCCTATACAGGTCTTTAGCTTTTTTTGGATTTTATCTTCCATCAACTACCTCTTTAGTTCAATAAGAAAAACCGAAATTAGATCATATTGGTTCATCTTTTTTATCTTTCAAACCGTCCAAATGTGTATTTTCTCGATTTATTAGTGCATCGCCAAGATTGATTCTGCTCATTAGTCTCTCATGGTCCGAAGGAAAACGTTCTCTACCGTTTGCTACTCCCTCTATTGATGGTATATTACCACCACGCCTAGGACGTTCTTCTCGTCCAAACCCGGGGTTAAAACCACCATCAATCATTACAGGTCTGTCAATTGTACCGTTGTCATCATTATTATTAGTAGTAGGATCCCTACGTGTATCAAGGTTCCCGGCATTATTAAATGGATCATTGTTATTATCTTGTGGCATATATTTCACTCCTTCGCCCATATTATCTGCTGATGGCATTAATCTATTCGCACCTCGCACTAATCCCTTATCAATATAGGAACGAATCCTGCCTTGACAGCTCTATTGATTCGCTATCTGTAATCAATACGCCCCCTTTTCGTATCAAAATTATGAGCCCCGTTTGTATTCTTTTTTGCATGAAGTCCAACTTTTCTTCGTATTTCATAAGAACTCATTTGTTCAAAAAGAAAACCGAAATTAATTCATATCGGTCCTCTTTTTTTAAAACAGTACAACGTTGGTCCTCTTGATTTGTCAGCAAGTACGATGGGTCACAAAGTTTTTTAAAAAAGAACCTGCTAAAAAATATTATTGACTTACATTTTAATTTGTCTTACAATTTCAATGTGAATATTCGGAAGATTCAATTAAACGGGAGGAGAGCTTTTTTAAGAGCCGATTCACTTCAACATGAAGCATGACAACATACTGCAGCACAAACTTTATGTGGATACAGGAATTCTATTGTCAGAAAGTTTCGTAATGAATTTCAATATGGGTAGTCTAGCGCTATCAAAGTATTTTTGCTCGAGAAATGAAAGCGAATACATACACTTTGGAATGGAGTGAATAACTTGAAAAATCAATCAAATCTTGCTGAATCTACTGTGATTGTTTCTGAGGTCGAAAGTAAGAAACCAAATTTCATCACAAAGTTTAAAACTGCCTATGGTCCAGGAATTCTTGCCGTGTTAACGTGGCTTGGAGCTGGGGATCTGGTTACTTCTTCTGTTGCCGGTGCAGATTATGGATATAGTTTAATGTGGATTTTAGCTCTGTCATTAATCCTTCGTTTTCTTATCGTTAATATTATTGCTCGGTTCCAGCTTTGTAACTCAGAGGGGCTAACCATCCTTGAAGGATATGGACGTATCCACCCATTTTTCGGTTACTTCATGTTTGGTTATGCATTAATCATGGGGCATCTTTTTAATGCGTATATGATTAAGGGAGCGGGAGAGGTATTATCGACCCTATTTCATGTTAATCAGTCATTCATAGCTTCAATGGTAGTTGTGGCATTAGTTTTTATGCTTATAGGCAGAAATATTTATACCAGAATTGAAAGTGTAATGAAATTGCTTTTGGCATTATTGACAATTGTCTTCTTGTACCTGGCCATTCAAGCAACTCCGGATGTGGGAGCAATTATTAAAGGGACAGTTGGTTTTAGCATTCCAAGTGATACTGGCGTCCATGGAGCATTATTGGTGGCGATTTCAATTATCGGAGCAGTGGCCGGATCTATATCGAATTTTGTTCATCCATATTTCATGAGGGAAAAGGGTTGGACGAAACCGAGTCACGTAAAGGTCCAAAGAAATGATTTACTGTTTGCCATCGGTGTTTGCATTGTTATTAATTTGGCCATTTGGGTTGTTGGCGCAGAAATTTTAAAACCGAATGGAATTCATGTGGAAACGATTGATGACTTGGCAATGGCATTGCAAATGTCGTTAGGACAACTTGGCTGGTACATTTTTTATCTTGGTGTATTTGGCGTATTGTTCGCAAGTATAGTAGGGAAGTCAACTGGTTTTCCAAGATTGATTGTAGATGCCTTTTACGTAATAAGTAAGGATCGACGCGAAAAGTACAAGGGTAAATATGAAAAAGATCCAATGTATAAATGGATTATGATTTTTGTATTAGTTACGCCGCTTATTTGGTCAATTCCCGGTATGCCTGGTTTCATTACATTGACAATTGGAGTAAGTGCATTAAACATAATCGGTTTTCCAATCATCGCAATTGGAATGCTAGTGCTATCAAATAAAAAAAGCTTGATGGGAGCATATAAAAATAATTGGTTCGAAAATATTGTTCTTACTTTAGCTTCAATATTAGCGGTTTGGTCCGCAGTTCAATTAACTATTACCTTTTTCTAAAATAATGGTAGATTATAGGTAGAGGTTATCAAACAACAAATGGCTTCTGTCGCGATTTGATCCCGATGGGGTCCTACTTTATTGGAAGTGAGGTATCAATGATGAAACCGAAAGTAATCGTCTATAAGAAAGTGGATCCAGAAGTGTTGGAATATATTCGAAGGACTTGTGATGTCGTTTATTTTGAAGGTCTTGACTCACAAAATTATTCTGAATTTCTTCAAGAGCTGAAGAACGCACAAGGTATATTAGGTTCAGGATTAAAAGTGGATAAAAGTTTACTGGATCAGGCACCGCAATTAAAAATCGTCTGTAATGCCTCAGTTGGTTACGACAATTTTGATGTAACAGAGTTGTCAAATCGAGGAATTATGGCTACGAACACTCCTGAGGTATTAAATGAGACAGTCGCAGATACGATTATGGGCTTGATATTATCTACAGCGAGAAGAATGCCTGAGTTGGATCAATTGGTTAAGTCAGGGCAATGGACATCTACTATCGGAGAAAAATCGTTTGGGTTGGACGTCCATCATAAAGTATTGGGAATTATCGGTATGGGTGGAATAGGATCTGCCGTTACAAAAAGGGCTCGTTTTGGATTCGATATGAACATCTTATATCACAACAGATCTAGAAATGAGGAAGCAGAGCAAAAGTATGGGGCTACATACTGTTCAATGGAAGATCTGTTAAAGCAGTCTGATTTTGTCTGCTTAATGACACCCCTTACTCCCCAAACTGAAAATATGATGGGGGAAAAAGAATTCAAGCTCATGAAAGAGAGCGCCATTTTTATCAATTGCTCAAGAGGGAAAACAGTTGATGAAGATGCCTTGGTCCATGCGCTGGCAACCGGGGAAATATACGCGGCAGGACTGGATGTCTTCGTACAAGAGCCTGTCAACGAAGACAATCCATTGCTTTCCATGAAGAATGTCGTTACCTTGCCTCATATCGGTTCCGCAACATCGGAAACCCGCTTGAAAATGGCGATGCTGGCCGCAACCAACCTTGTCGCCGGATTACAGGGAGAAATTCCACCTACCTTGATCAAAACTGGCGTAAGGGTAAAGTGATTTGTTAGACGGCATGAGAGAATAGTAGAATGAATGACGCTGGATAGCCTTAGGGTGGGGCTATCCATTTTTTAATCGCTGCTTATTCAGTTTTTACTCATCCTGCAGAACAAACAAGCCCTCTCTATAAAGGATGGCTTTTATATCAATTCCGCAGACTTTTGTTATTCAACCACATCTGCCATTCAATCAAAATCGGAAATTACGATCTATCAAACAGTTCAGCCCCAGAAATACCTGGGTTTGTCATCTCGTAAGGATAGCCTGTAATCGGAAAGTTTTCGATGCACGCAATATTTGGATACCATAATATGCATGCACTGATACTTGTTTTGATCCTAAGAAATCTTTCTCAATACGTATGTTATGATTTATATGGATCGTTGCATCGTGTTTCCTCCTTTATAGTTTATGCTACGTCTGATTGTTTAATTGAATCAACGTAATGGTTTGCTTTTTCCTGGTCAAATTCCCCTTCCCACTTCGACATGACAATAGCCGCCAATGAGTTCCCCACGACATTAACCGCTGATCTTCCCATATCCAAAATCCGGTCGATACCGGCAATGAACGCAACACCTTCCACCGGCAGTCCCATAGAACCAAGTGTTGTTAAAATAACAACAAATGACGCACCCGGAACGCCAGCCATTCCTTTTGACGTTAACATCAATACTAGTAACAAAGTAATCTGTTGTGTAATGGATAGTTCAATACCATACATTTGTGCCACGAAAAGTGAAGCAAGTGCTTGGTAAATCGATGAGCCGTCTAGATTAAACGTATAGCCTGTTGGAATAACAAAAGAAGTAATGGATTTCGGGCAGCCAAACTTCTCCATTTTGTCCATAAGCCTTGGTAATACCGACTCTGAACTTGCTGTTGTAAATGCCAAAATCAGTTCATCCTTTAACACTTTCAGGATAACAAAAATGCTTGTCCCAGACATTTTCGCTATAATTCCAAGAATGACGAACACAAAGAATACCATCGTCACATAAACAGCAACTACTAGGTTCCCTAAAGGAATTAATGTTGCGATACCAAATTTAGCAACGGTTACACCAATGAGTGCAAACACACCAAAGGGGGCAAATTTCATGACTAGATTCGTCACCCAAAACATTACTTCCAACACACCTTCAAAGAATCCAAGGATAGGCTTTCCTTTTTCGCCTATCGCAGCCACACCTAAGCCGAATAGAACAGAAAAGAAGATAATCGGTAATAAATCCGCTTGAGCCATTGATTCAAATACATTTTGAGGAACAATATGAGAAATTGTTTCTCCAAAGCCACTACTTTCAGCCGCCTTTGTTGTTTCTTCATATTTTGAAATATCACTTTTTTCAAGATTGCTTGTATCTAAACCAGACCCTGGGTGGAACAAGTTTGCCGCCAGTAATCCAATAACAATGGCAATTGTGGTGACAATCTCAAAATAAAGAAGAGTCTTCCCGCCTAATTTTCCTAGTTTTTTAATATCGCCGACTCCCGCTATGGAGACTACTAATGCAGCCATGACGATCGGGATGACAATCATTTTAATTAAATGGATGAAAATATCGCCGATAGGTATCATGATGGCCATGGCTGTTTCATTACCATGGAATAAAGCACCGACAACGATACCTAGTACAAGTGCAACAAAAATCTGAGTAGCTAAGCCAAACTTTTTCATTTAAATTCCTCCTATGATAGTTGTTCCATTGTTAACGCTTTCAATTTTTAGATTATTTTAAGTTTATAATCATCCTACTGGAACCTACTGAAACCTACTGATACTTACAAGGGCCAGAAAAAATAATAATTTCAGTCAAAACGCTTCTCTCTTTTTTACCATTTCATGTGTTATGTTTTTAATATAGTGACTGGGGAGGGACCGTATTGAAAAAGAGTTTAAGGATATTACTATTGACTATGATTGCGGTGCCTCTTGCGGGTGAATTCAAGTTTTATCCATTCGACGATACATTCAGAGTCAGTTTGGGAACCCCTATCTTTTTCTTGTTTTTACTATGGGGGAGGGGGATCCACCCGATTATTGCAGGCATTTTAACGGGAATGAGTGTGTTTGTTTTTCGTTTTTCACTGGCTGTCGGAATACGGGACATATCTGTTGAGGAAGCGATGTATCTTCATGTTCCCGCCTTTTTCTATTACTTCATCTACGCGTTTGCATTTCTTAAAACGAAATTGAACGAGCGGCACGATCAGCCGTTTATGATCGGGCTTTTAGGGGTATTGATCGAGCTTTTTGCAAGTGTATCGGAAATGGTGATCCGTTCCTTCTTGGCGAATCAGGACACACCCTTGCTAGCCATTGACCAACTCGTTTTAATCGCCTTTATTCGAAGCTTTTTCGTTCTAGGCTTTTTTAATATATTAAAGCTGGGAGAAGCAAAATTTGCAGAAGCGGAGCAGCGCATGCAAAAGGAACAAATGCTGCTTTTCATTTCAAGTTTGTATGAGGAATCGGTTCAACTGAATAAAACGATGCAAAACGCGGAAGAAATCACCCGCACATGTTATGACTTTTACCGTCGGTTAAAATCAGAGGGGACTAATGGAAACGATGCGCAAACTGCGTTGCGGATTGCCGGTCTCGTGCATGAGATCAAAAAAGATAACCAACGGATTTATGCGGGGCTGTCGGAACTCATGTCTTCCAAAAACCTGCAGGAATATATGAATATCGAAGAGCTTGGTAACATCATGATCGTGTCCAATAGACGATATGCAGATTCCCTTTGCAAAGATATTTCATTTTCCTTGCATATAGATGGTGACCATCCGCCCTACCATGTATATATGGTATTATCATTAATAAATAATTTATTGGCCAATGCAGTGGAAGCCATTAAAGAAGAGGGATACGTATCACTGCATGTGAAAAGGAAAGATCAATTCGTGGAGTTTTGCATCAGTGACAATGGGCCTGGCATTGCACTGAAGCAGAAGGAAGTCATTTTTACAGCAGGATATACAAAGAAATTCGATGAGGCGGGAAACCCTTCGACGGGAATTGGTTTATCGTATGTGAAACAAACTGTTGAAAAATTTGGAGGACAAATCAGGCTAATGGATAACTATAAAGAAACCGTATTCATCGTAGAACTTCCGATTGATGCGATTATGGGGAAAGGGTTAATGAGATGAATTATTTCATTATAGATGACGATCCTGCCATTCGAGGAATGCTGACAGAGATAATTGAAGACGAAGATTTAGGCAAAGTGGTGGGAGAAGCAGAAGATGGAACGTTAGTGAATAATGGCTTACTGTTTTTAAAAAAAGCAGACGTTGTCCTAATTGATTTACTCATGCCAATTAGGGACGGAATTGAAACGATCAGGGCTCTTGCTGATGGATTTCAAGGCAAGTTTGTGATGATTTCGCAAGTGGAATCGAAAGAACTGATTGGAGAGGCGTATAGATTAGGAGCGGAATACTACATTACAAAACCGCTGAACCAAGTTGAAATTTCATGCATATTAAACAAAGTGAACGAGCGAATACTGGTGGATCAATCGATTCAGGGCATTCAAAAATCGTTGAACGTGTTTACGGGCCGTCCGAAGTCTCCGAAAGTGTCCTCCTTTCATACAAAAAATATTATGGAAGCCGGACGTTCCTTAATTTCCGATTTAGGTATGATTGGCGAAGGGGGAAGCGAGGATTTACTAAACATTTTAGGATTCCTCCAAAATGAAAAGCAAAGACTAGGTTCCGCCTACACGTTTCCATATTTAAAGGAAATTTTTGCTGGGATTGCTGCTGAAAAGCTGGGGGATCAAGCGAAAGAGGCCGAAGTCCAGAAAGAAATGAAAGCTTCTGAGCAGCGTGTCCGTCGCGCTCTTAACCAGGCCCTCATCCATATCGCTTCATTAGGATTGACGGATTATATGAATCCAAAATTCGAAGCCTATTCATCCACATTTTTTGATTTCTCGGAAGTCCGCAAAAAAATGTTGGAGCTAGAAGACAAGAGCAAAAAAGTAAGCAGCCAGAGCCGTAATAACATGAAAAAGTTTATCCAAGTGCTGTTTATGGAAGCAAGACAGATGATGAAATAATAAACCAGAAACACAAGTAAAATAGATTGAAAATTCACAAAAAAATTCATATTTTTCATGGAAGAAACATAAAGACAAATCCGTTTATCTGGATTTGTCTTTATCGCTTTTTTCTTCGTATTTTTTATGAACAGTATGACAAAGTTCATTCGCTTTCTAATATTTTGATTAATTCCATCGCTCTAACTTTGGGATTCCTCTAGTAAAAAGCTTAGCAATAAATTTAGGCATCTTCATATTTTCTATCATATGATTTTGAACAAATTTTTGCATTTCTATCGCAGTAATATCTTGAGTGAATTCACCATTTATATAACAATGACTACAATATTTAGTGCTTTTACTACCATCTTTTTCAGTTCCTCCACCTAATTCATCTTTAGAAAGAGGCATTCCGCAACTCTGACATGTTTTATATTGTTTCATTATAAATTCCTCCTACAAAAGGTTTTAATCTAAAAATAAAGTTATTTTGAGTAGAACTCGTTGAAGTTTGAGACAAGCCTTACATAGTATATTTCAATAAGCAAAATCATGAACGGTGATGGCACTCTACTATTAAAGAACTTTAGTATATTTTAAACAACTTCATTATTTATTAATACCTATATTGTCGTGTACCCATATGAAAAGGTCCAATATTCCTCTGTATCTCTTCATTTACTCTATCCAAGAGCCCTATGTATATGAAATTGTGGACAAATTCATCAGGCAAGCCTTTATTTAAGGATTTCAAAGAAGCACTCATTTTATAAATTATTAGGAATTATCGGTATGGGTGGAATAGGATCTGCCGTTATGTCAGGGGATACTACGAGTCGCCTTTGATGAGGGTGTCGCCGCTACCATGAAATCATTGACCAGCGAAGCAATGAGGCTTTCAAATATGTATATAGTCATAAAAATAACCAGTCAAGCTACTTGCTTAACTGGTTACTGTACATGTTAAATTAAAGTGTAAAACGACGATTTATTATGGCAACTGATGTGAAATATACATTGATATAATTCAGAAATTGTGATAAATTAGTATAGAAACACATTTATCAATATACAAAATCAGTTTACCCCTTACTATAAGTATAAGGTAAAACTCACCTCTAGTCAACCCCTATTTTTATTTTTTGAAGGAGTGTCTGATATGAATAATGAAATTCGGCATGAGCAAGAACGTTTGGATGAGGTGATAGAAACAATTACGAAGCAAATCAGCAAAATAGAAGGAGAGACTTTACAGCGTAGAAAAGAAGTTGTTAATATCCGGAAACACTTTTGGGATGACCTCAAGGTTAATGTGGATACTTTCGATGATTACCTCGAGACGATCATTGGCTTAAGGCAACAGGCCCAAGACTTGTCACAAAGCGAAGGTGCACATAGATATTCCTTCAAGAGGTTGTCAACACTGCGCCGTATGCAGGGGGCACCTTATTTCGGCCGGATTGATTTAACTGAAGAAGGGGCTTCCCTTACGGAACATATTTATATTGGGACCGCCACCCTTACTGATACAACAGGAGAAAACTTCATTGTCTACGATTGGAGGGCTCCGATTTCGAGTGTTTATTATGACTATCCTCCCGGTCCCGTAGAATACTCTACTCCCGGAGGCGCAATTCGGGGGATGCTGGAGAATAAGTGGCAATATATCATCAAGGGAGGCGTTATCGACTCAATGTTCGATACGAGTCTCACCATTGGAGATGAGATACTGCAGCAGGTGCTTGGTAAGGGGACGGATAAGCATATGCACAGTATTGTGTCCACCATTCAACGGGAGCAAAATAGAATCATCCGGAACGATCGCGGACGTCTGCTCATTGTTCAAGGAGCCGCTGGCAGTGGCAAGACATCAGCTGCCCTCCAACGGATCGCTTACTTGCTTTATAAGTATCGAGATAGGATTAAGGCCGATCAAATCATTCTATTCTCACCTAACTCAATGTTTAATAATTACGTATCCAATGTACTACCCGAACTTGGCGAAGAGAATATGCAGCAGGTAACATTCCAGGAATATTTGGACCATCGTCTGGCTGACTCATTTCAAGTTGAGGACCCTTATGAGCAATTAGAATTTTTGTTGACTGGAGCGGATGATCCTTCCTATAGCACTAGGACAGCGAGTATCCGATTTAAGGCTTCAATTCGCTTCTTTGAGATAATCAAAACATACAGTCAATCACTGGAATCATCTGGAATGATCTTTAGAGGGTTCAAGTTCCGAGGGGAAACGCTCGTCTCCGCCAAACAAATCTCAGAAAGATTTTATAACAGAGACACCACACTAAGATTTCACAATAGGATTGAAAAGTTGAAAGAATGGTTATGTGAGTTACTTGATGAAAGGGAAAAGTTTGAGTTGAAACAACCTTGGGTCCAGGAGGAAATCGAGTATCTTAGCAAAGAAGACTATCAAAAGGTATATACCTACTTAGAGAAAAAACGCGGCGTTAATGAAGATTCCTTTGACGATTATGAGATGGAGAATAAAATGCTCGCGCGTATGATTGTTCGTAAGAAATTGAAGACGTTACGCAAACGGATAAAAGCATTTCATTTTATCAACATTAAGGGAATATACAAGCAACTTTTTGACGAACAGATACGGATCGAACTGTGGAATGAGGGGAAAACACCTATCGAAAGGGAAATTTGCTTATCAACGCAAAAAATGCTGGACGAAGGTAAACTGCATTACGAAGACGCGACTCCATTTTTGCTACTGAAGGAGCTAATTCTAGGATTTCAGACGAATACCTCTATAAAATACGTGCTTGTAGACGAAGCACAGGATTATTCTCCATTTCAATTCGAGTTTTTGAAACGGTTATTTCCATCTGCAAGGATGACCGTGCTCGGTGACTTTAACCAGGCAATATTTGCGCATGCCAGTGAACGGGTGGATTTCCAGACTCTTACCAGTTTATACGGGATAAGTGAAACCGAGAGTATAACCTTGGATCAAAGCTACAGATCCACAAAACAGATTATAGAATTTACACGGGAACTAGTTCCTGAAGGCCATCGAATTAAGGCATTCGACCGTGAAGGTGAGAAGCCTGTACTGACTCAAGTAACTAGCCGTGATGAGTTGCACCACAAAATCGTGTCTAAAGTCAAAGACTTTCAAAGTCGTGCGTATAATACCATCGCAATCATATGTAAATCTGCTGCCGAAAGTGCCGCTGCATACGATGCACTTAGTGCCCACGGTACATTTAAACTCGTACAGAAAGGCACAAATGAATATGAACAGGGTGTTATTGTTATACCAGCTTATTTGGCAAAAGGCATCGAATTTGATGCTGTCATCATTTATGATGCATCTGTGCAAGCATACGGTGATGAGAGCTTACGAAGATTGTTCTACACCGCATGTACCCGGGCTATGCATGACTTACAGATTTATACGGTTGGCGAACCCAGTCCTTTCTTGCTTAACGATGAAACAGATAGCTTACTTCTGACTTTGGAATAACAAAGGGGCATGTGGTAATGGGGGAAAGTCATATGATTGGTGAATCAACCATCAGGAATTTTTGAAACATGTGTAGAATTTAATACTATGCAGTTTTTTTAATTTAGAACAGTTCGGACATAATATACTTGGAGGTGAAGGAAATGAGTAAAAAGACAGCAGGAAGAGGCCAAATCGCACCAAGTGTTAACCCGCAGGGACATGGAAAAGATGTCGAATTCGCCACTGAGCCCAAAAGCGAGCTTGAAAACAAGGCAAAAAAGTCCAATACAAAATAAACATACTTAGCAAAGAAAGCCCTTCTCTTAATCGAGAGGGGCTTTTAAAAAGTAAAATTCTAGACTAACTGTGTCAGGGAAGTACTCAGTCCTTTTTTGCGTAACCATGTCACTCCCCGTTTTTTGTCGATGAGTCATAGGTTTTTGAAGCCATGGATGTGTAAGAATAGAAGGATGAAGCTACCGTTAAAAAAATACCAAATACATTTGTCGCTATGCTAATATGAAAGACTGAGCATTATAAAATGGAGAGGAGTTACATATGAAAATAAATCGATTAATAGCGAACAATATAAACCATTTAGATTCATCACTACCAGACGACCAATCATTAGGAATTGCTGGATTATCCGGTTCCGGGAAGACGACGTTTTGCCAAGCCATTGGGGAAGAATCCAAGAAGCGTCTCGTTTCCTTATTGCCGAAGTCTGAATATCAGTATTTATTTCCTAATATTATGGAAACCAACTTCAGCGCCATCAAGATGGAAGAAATGCCGCTCGTCCTTTTTCTCGGCAAATCATCCATTTCAGCCAATCCCCGTTCGACCATTGGCACACATACTGGTGTGTTTAAAGAGATTCGTGTTTGTCTTGCTGAAAAATTCAATCTTTCTCCGGAAGTTTTTTCCTTTAATAATGCCTTAGGCTGGTGCTCCACTTGTAAAGGACGCGGTACGACGAAAAATATCGAATGTCCAAAGTGTGAGGGAAAGCGCTACAGTCAAGAAGTCGAGCAATATACGATGGAATTATTAGATCGCCCGCATACTATTTCCGATATTAACAACTTAAGCATTGAAACGATCCTTTCACTTGCAGAAACATTACATATTAGTGAAGCTAAACAGCATATTCTCCAGAATATAATCAATATGAATATTGGTTATTTAAGCATCAACCGTATTATGGGGACAGTGTCAGGGGGAGAATTAACACGGCTTTACTTGGCCGAATTTATGGCAACAAGTGAAAATACCGTGATCATCATTGATGAAATCTCCGTCGGTCTTGATCATCAAACCCTATTGAAAATTTTGGAACAGATTAAGCAATTAGGATATAAGAATCAAATTTGGCTCATTGATCACTCAGACACGGTGTTAGATAGCACAAATGAACAATTGTTCTTTGGACCTGGCAGCGGGAAATATGGCGGGAAAATTGTTGAGGAATCACCACGTCCCAAACCAATCGCCTGGGAACGAAATGAAGCAGCGCCAACGGAATACTATCAATTTCAGGATCTTTACTGCCGTAATATTCAAATGGAAGAAATCCGGATTCCCAAGAATAGGCTCGTTACCTTTACGGGTGAGTCAGGTTGCGGTAAATCTACACTTGTCAATGAATGTATCTCTAAAGATTTTCAGAAGCGGTATCCAAAAGATAAACTGGTCATGGTCGGGCAGGATCGAAACAAATCGATTACCAGTCGATCAACCGTTGCGACATTTCTTGATATTAAAAAGAAACTAACCAAATACAGTGATGAAATTGATGATATTTTTCTGCGTTCGATCGAAGATATCATCGAAGAATTGCCAAATGAAGACATCGCTCATAAACGCTTGAGCTTATTGATCAAACTTGGGCTTGGTTATTTGACATTGGAAAGAAAAACACAAACACTATCGACGGGTGAATTTCAATGTGTCCACTTAGTTTCCGAGCTTTTCGCGAAGACAAGAAACCCGCATACGCTGTTCATTTTTGACGAGCCTTCAAAAGGGTTATCGCAAAATATATTAAACCAATTCATCGATAGTGTCAGGGTCATCCTGGATGATGAATCCGTCTCCATCATCATGATTGAACATAATGGTTATATGCTGGATAGCTCGGATTATATCGTTGATTTTGGTAAACGACAGCTAACACCTGTCCAACATCTTGACGTTGTCAGTCATGATGATCATTTTCGACACAATAACAGTGAGGATCAAGTGGAACCATTGCAAATCACTTCTACACTCCGTTCAAAAAATGGCATCAATTATTTACATCAAAATCATCTGGACTATTTCAAAAAGGCAGAGAACGTCTATAAGGGCGGCATTTTAAAAAGCCTATCACCAATTGCTCGTGTAATTTATGGTGAATACGAATCAGACACGATTGCACCTGTGATCGCCATCGATCTTGAACGGCACTTGTACAGTCAATATACGTTTCTTTATGAATTGGGCGGAATGATCAACCATATAGTGGCTGCACATCCAACCAATAAAGATACAAGAAGCTTCGATTTCTATTCTGCAGAAAATCATTGTCCAAGCTGTTCGGGCCGCAGGGTCATTGAAAAATTTGACTTTGATGTCGTCATTCAAGACAAAAACGTGCCATTCTGGGATGGCTTATTACATCCAGACGTGATGGAAGTACTAAAATATTATCAACATTCAAAACTGCAATTCCTGTTTGATGAGATCAAGAATGAACTCGGTCACGACATTAGTAAAAGCTATAATGAGATGACAGATGCCGAAAAGCAGACCTTCTTATATGGGTATTGGGAAAAGTCCTTTTACGATAAAGCAGGCAAGGCATCAAGAACATGGGAAGGATTCAATTTCATCATTGGACGTTATATGTTCATATCGAAATCGATCATTAAAGAGCAGATGAAAGCATCAAAAGAGATGATCGCCTGTCCTGTCTGTCAAGGAACGATCCTCAAGCATCATAAAAAACTGACATTTGGTGATACAGACATTCGCGAGATCATCCAACAGCCGATTGATCAAGTCATCAAAATTGTTGGGAAGCTTCCAGAACTGGAAAAACTAAAAGCGATTGTGGGCGGCGATATCGCACTTACGGATGATGTCTCATTCCTTCCGCGGGAAACAAAAGCAGCTTTGAAAATGCTCGAACTGGAACTAGCAAGCTTCGTTGGCTATGAAGTGGTTTTACAAAATACCCTGCCATTTTGGGACAGCATTAAAGGCAATATCGAAGCAATCAGCAGCAAAAATCAGATCACCATCTGTGACTTTGCCAATATTAACGAAACAAGAGAAACCATTATTGATAAATATTTCACCAATGGCAAATACAAAAAACTAACCTATGTCTATGAAGCATTTGGCTACAAAAAAATCGTTACCCAAATCAATAAAATTAAAGCAAGTCATAAATGTCCATTCTGTAATGGGAAGAAAGTCATTTCAGAAGATAACATCCATGACGGTGTGTATAAATTAACGATTCCCTGTGTGAGTTGTCATGCTAGTGGCATCGATGATGAAGGGCGTAAAGCAATTGTCGAGGGCATCGACGTGCAAACCTGGCTGACAGGGAAAGTAAGGGATGCTGTGGCAGAAGGAGAACATACCGAGGCCGTTGCCGATATTCCGATTTTCGCTCGGATTCGTGAGCTGAATAAACGAGATATGATGGCGGTTTATCAATGCCTTGAAGAGAAAAAATAAAAAATGACAGTACTCCATTTAAAAAAGTCCGCCGATGATGGCGGACTTCTGTTTGTATACAAAAGGGGCTCAGAGTCCGAATAGTGAGGTGAAGGTCGAACCTGAACGGTCGTATATAGTGCCTCAATGTGCGGGGTAGGTCGAATACCGTGGGTGAACGGCTGAGTATAGTGTGGTTTAGGTGAATAAAGTGCTCCGGTCTTTATGGTTTTTTACTGTAATCCTCATAGGATGGAAGAAATTTGCGACACTCCTGCCGAATTACTGGCTAGCCGAGACACCACAGGCGCTTGCGCCGAGGAGGCTTGGCAGACAGTCGGCGGAAAGGGAGCGGATTTCTGAAATCAACTGAATTTTTAAAATAAAAAACTGCAGGCAAACTGAGTTTTCATCGAGTTTGTCTACAGCCTGAAAGTCCGCCGATAATGGCGGACTTTTTTTATATGAGGCGTGATTCTTCATTTATTTTACAGAATAGTCTTCTTGATAAACGGGAAGTGTTACTGAAATCGTTGTTCCCTTATTCAAAAGGCTATCTATATGAAGTGTACCATTCATCGTTTGGATGGTCTTAACAGCTACCATTGATCCCAACCCTGTTCCTTTTTCTTTAGAACTGTAATAAGGTTCGCCAAAACGATTTATTTGTTCTTTGTTCATGCCTATTCCATTGTCACTTATTTCGATAATGATGTCGAAATTATTTATATAGGAAACGATACTAAGTTCCCCGCCGTTTGGCATAGCCTCTATACCATTTTTAATTAGGTTTAGGAAGCATTGCTTGAAATGTTGAATATTCCCCCGGGTAATGTCTGGAGTTAACTGTTCTGATATAGTAACTAAATTCATGCTAGCTAATGGTTTTATCATTTCAATTACATATCCTATTTCACGGTTAATTAAAATAGTATCCACTTTTTCGATTGCAGGTTTTGCAAATGCTAAATATTCACTAATAATGGATTCTGCACTATTAAGCTCTCTAACAACATGCTGTATATATTGTTCTTTCACTTCTTGAGTTAGATCAGGAGCCTTTAACAGTTGAACAAATCCTTTCACAACTGTTAACGGATTTCTAACTTCATGTGAAATACTAGCTGCAAGCTGACTGACTACCTCCATTTTTTCAAGCCTTATCATTTGTGTTCGTATTAAAATTGCATCTTTTAAAATTTCCATGATATATACAGACAAAACGATAATGAAAGGAGGGAGGATAATAAAGTAAAATACATACGCCTCCGTTATTCGAAAATAATCAGACATAACGAGTGAAATAAAGCTGGTTAGTATTCCTAGAAACAAAATTAATAGTATGGAGCTATTTAGCTTACTTTTTCTATTAAAATTTTTGAATTTGGAAGAAAATAGAGCAGTTATAATAAATATAATGATATATAC
>NZ_JBHXAS010000039.1:0-39543 GCF_042727425.1 Peribacillus sp. NPDC060253 | reverse complement strand
GGTACGTGGGAATTCTATCATTTTTCTTTCAAAAGAGCTTTTTTTTCAGTCAAATATTGGATGGAGACTGGATCATTTCTTACCAAAAAATTAGTAGTGGTGAGGTGTAAATAGATGGGGGAATATTCTTTTAAAACGGGTGTTTCTTGTATTGTCATGGATTCCAAGGACAATGTAGTGACTTTACTTTGTGATATCAAAGCGGGGGAAAACCTTTCCTTTATTCTTAACGGAATTAAACATAACATAATCGTTCAGCAAGATGTGAAATTCTGTCACAAAGTTGCGATTCGTTCGCTTAAAAAAGGAGAGCGTATTATTAAGTATGGGGAATCAATTGGAGCAGCAACTGAGTGTATTGATGAAGGAGAACATGTACATGTTCATAATATTGAAGGCATTCGAGGACGCGGAGATCAAAAAGCAGAGCAGTAGGAGGAATTATAATGACAATAATTAAAGGTTATCGTAGAACAGACGGAAAGGTAGGTATTCGAAATCATGTTTTATTATTACCTACTGTTGTTTGTGCAAATCAGGTAGTAAACAGAATACAGCAGCAAGTGCCGGGAGCAGTTGCGATTCCTCATCAACATGGTTGTAGTCAAGTAGGGGATGATAAAGAAAGAACACATCAAGTACTTGTAGGAATGGGGAAAAGCCCCAACGTCGGCGCTGTATTGATCGTAAGCCTTGGATGCGAAGTGATGAAAGCCGACCAAATTCGCGATGAAATAAGAGAGACTGGCAAACCCGTCATCTGGTTAGATATACAAAATGAAGGAGGCTCAGTTAAAACTATTCAAAAAGGCATAGATTCAGCTCGTAAACTTGTTATGGATATCCAACAAATCTCTAAGGAAGACATTTCTTTGTCTGAAATCATTGTTGGGGTGAAATGCGGAGGATCAGACTCAACATCCGGATTATGTAGTAATCCTGCTTTAGGGAACGCCTCAGACTTAATCATCAGCGAAGGAGGAAGCATTGTCATGGGAGAAACAACGGAAATTATTGGAGCAGAGCATATTGTAGCTGAAAAAGCCGTTTCCGAAGACATTAGTCACAAACTATATTCTTATGTTGAGAGGTTTGAAAAAGAAATCGAACGTATGGGTGTTGATATGCGTGGTGGCAATCCAAGTCCAGGAAATATCGAAGGTGGACTTTCAAGTATTGAAGAGAAATCGTTAGGGTGTATTAGTAAAGCAGGAACTTCACCATTGCAAGGGGTAGTGGAATACGCGGAATCTATCCCAGGAAAAGGTTTTTACTTTATGGATTCACCTGGAAATGATATCGAGTGTGTTTCTGGCATGGCAGCCGCCGGGGTACAAGTTGTTTGCTTTACAACCGGCCGTGGGACTCCTACAGGAAACCCGATCGTCCCAGTCATTAAAATTACCGGAAATGAGCTAACTGGAAAACGGATGAACGATAACATTGATATTGATATAAGTACTGTATTGCAAGGAATAGAAACGTTAGAACTGGCAGGAAAGCGGATTTTTGATGGGATTGTGGATATATCATCGGGAAGTTTAACAAAGTCAGAAATTCTCGGTCATCAGGAGTTTAGTATTAATCGAATCGGTATTAGCTTATAAGAAGCAAATTTAGTGAAACGAAAGGTGTGAGTGTGATGAGATTACAGGGGAAAATAGTTTTAATCACTGGCTCGGGTTCTGGCATTGGAAAAAGTACGGCGCTGCTTTTTGCAAAAGAAGGGGCCACTATCATCGTGAATGATATTGATGGAAATAAAGGGAACCAAGCAGTAGAGGAAATTACTTCATTAGGCGGGGAAGCCACCTTTATTCAAGCTGACGTAACGGATACCGATTCTGTTAAAAAAATGGTCCAACAGGTCGTTGAAAAATATTCTAGAATTGATGTTCTTTTCAATAATGCTGGCATTAGCGGTATAGGCGAACTGCATGAAATTGAACCCGACGACTGGGATAGGGTAATGAGTGTAAATATTAAAGGAGTTTATTTGCCAAGTAAATATGTCTTGCCCCACATGATGGAGAGAAAAAATGGATCCATTATCAATATGTCATCATGTGTTGCCGAAATTGGCTTGGCGCGAAGAGCCTCTTATGCTACTACAAAAGGAGCCATTTTGGCACTTACAAAATCAATGCAGGTTGATTACGCTCCTTACAAAATTCGTGTTAATGCGCTGTTGCCGGGAACGATTTTAACACCATTTGTGGAAAAATATTTAAAAACCTCTTACGATAATCCGGAAGAAGCGATGGAACATATAAAAACTCGCCAATTAAGCGGCGATGTCGGAAAACCGGAAGATGTTGCAAAAGCGGCTTTATTTTTAGCGTCTGATGAATCAAAGTTTATGATGGGCTCCCCGCTTTATATTGACGGTGGCGTCGTCTTCGGAAAAAATGCATGAGAGGAAAAAGATATGAAATAGTTTGAAAGGTTATGAGGAGGAGTTATTTTGAAATTATTAACTTTCAAGAAAAATGGTAAACAATCTCTTGGGGTGAAAGTGGATAATGGTATTGTTGATATAGTATCTGCATTATCCGTTATTGGTGGGGAAAACGTACCGACGAATATCATGGAAGTGATCGAAGGTGGACAAACAGCAGTAGCAGCATTAGAAAGATATGTAAATCGCCATGATTTATATAGTGGTAATACCTATGTTTTGGATGAAAAGGATATAAAGTGGGAACCTTGTGTGACTCAGCCAAATAAAATCATTTGTGTTGGGCTTAATTACCGTAAACATGCAGATGAAACAAATGCACCTTATCCGGAAGTTCCGATTCTTTTTAACAAGTTTAATAATACACTAACAGGCCATCAATGTGATATTGCCCTCCCTAAAATGACAGAAAAGGTAGACTATGAGGTAGAACTAGGTGTTGTAGTTGGAAAGAAAGCAAAATACGTTTCACAAGAAAATGCTCTCGATTATGTGTTTGGGTATTGTCCGGTAAATGATTTGTCCGCTAGGGATTTACAGCTTAAGACACCACAATGGCTGCTTGGAAAAACATGTGATGATTTCAGCCCAATGGGTCCATATTTGGTAACGGCTGACGAAGTGGGAAATCCCCAGAATTTAAATATAAAAACAATCGTAAACGGAGAAGTGCGTCAGAACTCTAATACGTCGGACATGATTTTTTCTGTTGCCCATATTGTGAGTTATATTTCCAATCATATGACGTTAGTTCCGGGTGATATCATTCTAACAGGAACGCCGGAGGGAGTTATTTTAGGTTATCCGGAAGAAAAACAGATTTATTTAAAGCCTGGCGATGTCGTTTCCGTTGAAATTGAAAAGCTGGGAGTATTAACAAATACATTTATTCAAGAAAAGGATTCTATAATAAAAAATAGAACATAAATTTCCTGCTAGCTTGATAATTAGGATGCGACATCAAATAGTTCACTAATTAATTCCTTTTGATTTCGGGCAGGCTTCATTCTTTGGTGAACCTGCTCGTTGTTAGTAAATGCACTGCTTACTTTAAGGGGGAAGAATATGTTTTCAAAGGGTAGAACTTCTATTATGATTTTGCTTTTCTTAGCTGGTGTTATTAATTATTTGGACAGATCGGCACTATCGATTGCAGCGCCTTTTATTCAAGATGATTTAAATTTAACACCTACTCAAATGGGCATAGTCTTTAGCAGTTTTTCTGTTGGGTATGCTGTGTTCAATTTTCTTGGAGGAATGGCATCGGATCGTTATGGAGCGAAACTAACGCTATTTGTTGCCATGATTATTTGGTCAATATTTAGTGGTGCAATTGCTCTGACATTTGGACTTGTCAGTTTAATTATTATTCGTGTTTTTTTTGGAATGGGAGAAGGACCATTATCTGCAACAATAAATAAAATGATTAATAATTGGTTTCCAGCTGACAAACGAGCAGGTGCTATCGGTTTAGCAAATAGCGGTACTCCTTTAGGGGGAGCGATTGCAGGACCTATTGTTGGTATAATAGCACTTAGTTTTGGTTGGAGAATCTCTTTTATAATAATCATGCTACTGGGCTTTGCATGGGCTATAGCTTGGTGGTTATTTAGTAAAGAAAGACCTGCAGTTAACAATGAAACTATTCCAAGCAATCAACAACATGTTAATAAAGTTTCCTCAAATAAAAAAATTCCATTAAGTTTTTATTTAAAACAAAAAACAGTTTTATTTACATCCTTTGCTTATTTTGCATATTCATATATTCTATTTTTCTTTTTAACTTGGTTTCCTAGTTATTTAATAGATACTCATGGATTAAATGTCAAAGAAATGAGTGTTGTTACAGTCATCCCGTGGATATTGGGTTTTATTGGATTAGCTTCCGGTGGATTTTTATCCGATTTTGTATACAAAAAGTTCGCTGGAAAAGGAATATTATTTTCTCGTAAGGTTGTGTTAGTTACATGTTTGTTTATTTCTGCAGTGTGTATTGGACTTGCAGGAATTGTAACAACAACTATAGGAGCTGTAAGTTTAGTGGCTTCATCTGTATTATTCTTGTATTTAACGGGATCTATTTACTGGGCGATAGTTCAGGATGTTGTAGATCAACAAAATGTTGGCTCAGTTGGAGGTTTTATGCACTTCTTAGCAAATACGGCTGGAATACTTGGACCAACTGTAACAGGATACCTTGTTCAGGTATCTGGGACATATACAGCAGCATTTCTATTAGCGGGTAGTTTAGCCATATTCGCATCATTGGCGGTAATATGGTATGTAAAACCAATTAATTTGGAAGTGTTAAAAATAAACAATCAAATGGACTTAAGGTAAATCAAATAAACTCCAAGGATTATACGGTCAGGTCGATACAAGATGTAAAGGTTAGCGAGGTATGGCAGTAATAAATTAAAGCAGTAAAGAAACAGACTGATATAGTAACCGATTAGTCCATCAGGCAGTGTGATAGCTTCAAAAATTCATTAAATAGCACATGTTATGATAATAGATTAATATTTTAAAAATAACCTCGTCAGAATATATAAGAAACACCATAATATGGCAGTTAAGTATCAACCACATTCTTTAGTATGCAATATGTAATATACTATACAAAAAGGAATTCCAAATGGTAAAAAATAGATTTATAAAAGGGAATTCCATAGTTTTGTTGAACTTGAATATTATGGTCCATTTTTATCAGTTTGAAAACTCATTTATCGTAACCGCTTACATTAATATTTCAATTATCTTTGTTTTTGAGAATGGTTGTGGAATATAAGATATTTCACATTGATGCACCAACCAAAATCATTTGCTAATGGAGGTTAACTTATGTTTAACACGGTGGCGGTCACTAACGATAAACCACGTTCCTTCTTCAAGAAGGAACACTTATTATTTCAACAGTCATTTCGTGAATTTCTTGAAAAGGAAGCTATCCCCTATTATGATCAATGGGAAAAAGATGGGGAAGTACCACGTTTACTTTGGAAAGGAATCGGAGAAAATGGATTTTTATGTCCATGGCTTGATGTGGAATTCGGTGGATTCGGAGCGGATTTTGGCTATTCAGTTGTACTGTCAGAGGAATTGGAAAGGATCGGATCTGGCTTAGCAGGGATATCCATTCATTCTGATGTTGTGGCCCCTTATATTGCTTCATTCGGAACAATAGATCAAAAACATAGGTATTTACCTAAATTCAGTACTGGAGAAATGATTTCTGCCTTTGCTCTGTCAGAGCCAGGAACGGGTCCCGAATTAGCAAATATTCAGACCACAGCCGTCAAGAAAGATGGGTATTATCGAATCAATGGAGCCAAAACATTCATCACAAACGGGTTAAGGGCCGACTTGATGATTGTAGCCTGCAAAACCGATGTTGACGCTGTTTCTTCTCTTGACGGAATCAGTTTGCTGCTGGTAGATAAAGATACTCCGGGCTTAACACGTGGAAGAAAACTAGAAAAAGATGGAGGGAATGGCTCGGAAACAGCTGACCTTTTTTTTGATGATGTTGCAGTACCTGTAGGCAACCTCCTTGGGGAGGAAGGGAAAGGTCTCTCTTATATCATGCAAAACCTGCAGCAGGAAAGACTTTTGTGTGCAATAGGATCTTTAGTGGCTGCAAAAGACATGTTTCGCTTGACGAAGGGATATGTAAAAGAGCGTAAAACTTTTAATAAGAATATTAGTCAATGTCAAAAAACACGGTTTACCATTGCTGAAATAGCGACCGATATTCAATTGGGCAGTACTTTTGTCGATGATTTAGTCTGTAAACATATGAATGGGGAGAATATCATTACCGAGGTTTCGATGGCAAAATATTGGATTACGGAAATGTCTAAGCGAATCTCTGTAAGATGCATGCAGTTACATGATGGGTACGGACATAAGGGTGACGAAAAAATTATCAGGCGTCATCGAGACATTACTGTGCCATCCTTCCATACTGGGTCAGATGCAACTGTGAAAACCCTCATTGCCAATCATAACGGGTTTTGAGGCATGATCCTAACGTAAATCTACTGACTGCCTTTTTTAAAAAAAGGTGGTTTTTTTATTCCATTTTTTCAATATAAATACAAAGAACTAGTGTTTTACACTATAAATGTTTAAGGAACTTATCGTCTGGGTATAACAGACTGTGCGTAAAAAAAGGAAATGTTTTTGTGAAATTTGTAATTGTTTATGAATGATGGAGGTGCTTGTTATGTTAAAAATTGAAAAAGTATCGAAAAACTATAAGGGAGGAAAGAAGGCTGTAAAGAATATTTCATTGGACATAAAAAAAGGGGAGTTCATTTGCTTCATTGGTCCAAGTGGCTGCGGTAAAACGACAACCATGAAAATGATTAACCGTCTAATTGAACCATCAGAAGGACAGATCCTGATAAATGGGGAAAATATAATGGATAAAGATCCGGTTCAGTTAAGAAGGGAAATTGGGTACGTTATTCAGCAAATCGGACTTTTCCCACACATGACGATTCTGGAAAATATCACTCTCGTTCCAAAACTTCTTAAATGGGAGGAAAAACGAAAAAAAGACCGGGCTCTTGAATTGCTTCAGCTTGTCGATATGGGTCCTGAATATTTAGATAGGTATCCACACGAATTGAGCGGAGGCCAGCAGCAAAGAATTGGGGTCCTCAGAGCTCTTGCTTCCAATCCGCCACTTATTTTAATGGATGAGCCATTTGGTGCACTTGATCCGATTACTCGTGATGCCCTTCAGGAGGAATTCAAAAATCTCCAGCGTACACTTAACAAAACCATCGTTTTTGTTACTCATGACATGGATGAAGCGATTAAGTTAGCGGATCGGATCGTCATATTGAAGGCTGGGGAAATCGTTCAAGTGGGGACACCGGATGAAATTCTCAGAAACCCAGTGAATGAATTCGTCGAAGAATTCATCGGTAAAGATCGATTGCTTCAAACAAGACCGCATGTTGAGTTGGTGGAACAAATCATGAGTCGTAATCCGATTTCCATTACAGAGGAAAAGTCCCTTACCGATGCCATCAAGATTATGCGCGAGAAAAGGGTGGATTCCTTGCTTGTGGTCGATGAGCAAAATGCCTTAAAGGGGTATGTAGATGTAGAAACTATCAGTGAATACCGTAAAAAAGCTAAATTCATTAGTGAAATGATCAATACAGAAGTTTATTCAGTGAATCAAGACTCTTTAATCCGTGATTCCGTTCAGAAGATACTGAAGCGGGGATTCAAATACGTGCCGGTAGTTGACCACAATAAACAATTGGTCGGAATTGTAACGAGAGCAACATTGGTCGACATCGTATATGACAGTATATGGGGAGAGGAAGAAAATCAAATGGCTGAAATGGCTGAAATGTTCTAGGAGGTGTAGAAGATGGAATCATTGCTCGTTTTTTTACAAACGAATTGGCAAGAATTGATTTATAAAGCATGGGAGCATTTATACATATCTATGATCGCTGTGTTCCTTGGAATAATCGTTGCAGTACCACTTGGCATTATGTTGACTCGAATGAAAAGGAGCGCCTCCATTATCATTGGAATTGCAAATATTATGCAGACGCTGCCGAGCCTTGCAGTACTAGCCTTTTTCATTCCTTTCTTAGGCGTCGGGAAAACACCCGCAATTATTGCGTTATTTTTCTATTCTGTTTTACCCATACTCAGGAATACATACACAGGCATCAAAGGCGTAAATGAAAATCTGCTGGAATCCGGACGTGGCATCGGTATGACAAGTTGGGAGAGAATTCGTCTGGTTGAATTCCCACTTGCACTCCCCGTCATTATGGCTGGTATCCGTACGGCTTCCGTCTATTTAATTGGATGGGCCACCTTGGCTTCTTTTATTGGAGGCGGGGGACTTGGAGATTACATTTTTATCGGTTTGAATTTATACCAAACAGAATATATCATCGCTGGGGCAGTACCTGTCATCATCATGGCCATCCTCGTCGATTATGTGTTCTCGATCATAGAACGAAAAGTCGTTCCAAAAGGATTAAAGGGTATGAAGGAAGTTGCTTGAGGAGGAATACCATGCATAAAAAAATAAGAAGTTCAATCATAATCGCCCTAATAGTTTGTACATTAATCATCAGCGGCTGCTCCTTGCCTGGATTGGGTTCGTCGTCTGAAACCACTGTAAAAATCGGTGCTCAAAGCATGACAGAATCCGAAATCCTGGCAAACATGATCGCTCAGCTCCTTGAACGAAATACGGACCTCGATACGAAAATCATCAAAAATTTAGGCTCGAATTTCGTTCAGCAAAAAGCGATGGAGAGCGGTGATATAGATATAGCCGCCACTCGCTATACGGGAACGGACTTAACAAGCGTTCTTGGACAAGATATTGAAAAGGATCCAGTAAAGGCAATGGAGGTTGTTCAAAGGGAATTTAAAAAGCAATATGGATTTAAATTTTTCGATTCTTATGGCTTTGATAATACATATGCCTTTACGATTTCAAATGAATTGGCAGAGAAAAAAGGCTATCAGAAAATATCTGATTTGGAAAAGGATGCCGATCATTTAAGGTTAGGTGTCGATAGCGCTTGGCTGAAAAGAAAAGGAGATGGATATAAGGGATTCGTCGATACATATGGCTTGGAATTTGGTGAAACATACCCGATGCAGATTGGTCTCGTATACGATGCCGTCAAAAGTGGGCAGATGGATATTGTCCTTGCATACTCTTCAGATGGCCGGATTAAGGTTAATGATTTGAAGCTATTAGAAGATGACAAACAATATTTCCCTCCCTATGATTGTTCTCCAGTCGTTACTGAAGACTTATTGGAAAGGTATCCGGAGATAGAAGATGAACTTAACAAGTTAATTGGCGAAATTAATACCGAAACCATGCAGGAATTGAATTATGAAGTTGATGGGAACTTGAAAGAGCCATCGGTCGTGGCAACGGAATTCCTCAAAGCACATAAATATTTTGAATAAATGGGAGGTGCAAACTAATGGAAACTTTACAACAGCTAGGAACTTATTATTCCCAAAATTGGTTGTATGTACTTACAGAGTTTTATCGTCACTTTTTAATGTCCGCTTATGGTGTATTATTTGCTGCAATCATAGCGATCCCAGTAGGCATTTTCATCGCAAAACATAAAAAACTGAGTAAGTGGGTATTTTCGATCACAAATGTCATCCAGACTACACCAGCATTGGCTCTGCTTGCTCTACTTATGCTAGTGATGGGGTTAGGAACAAATACCGTAATTTTGTCATTGTTTTTATACTCCCTACTGCCAATCATGAGGAACACGTATGTCGGAATTATAAATATAGATCATGCGTATTTAGAATCCGGTAAAGCAATGGGCATGACGAAGTTCCAGTTATTAAGAATGGTCGAACTGCCATTATCCCTGTCTGTCATCATGGCTGGTTTACGTACAGCGCTTGTTGTTGCAATAGGAGTAACTGCCGTTGGTACATTCGTAGGTGCAGGCGGTCTCGGGGATATCATTGTCAGGGGAACCAATGCTTCAAATGGGACTGCAATCATACTAGCAGGAGCAATCCCGACGGCTTTGATGGCCATTCTGTCAGATCTTTTACTCGGTTGGTTGGAACGAGTGCTTTCACCGATAAAAAAGAAAAAATTTCATACAATCTAAACAAAGCACGACAGGAAAAAAGCCATTGCATGCTTCATGCAATGGCTTTTTTCTTAAGTATTTTTAGCGAAAAGTACAAGTACCATTAGAAATTGGAAGTTGAACTTATCCTGCCTTGTTTTTTATTTTAAATAAAGGGTAACTATAAGGGTAGTCGTAAAAAAAATATAAGGGGAATCGATCATGAAACTAACACCAGAGCAACGAATTGAACTTCATGGATTTAATAATCTTACGAAATCTTTAAGCTTTAATATGTATGATATCTGTTATACAAAAACGAGGGAAGAGAGAGAGGCGTATCTTGATTATATCGATGAACAATACAATGCAGAGAGGCTATCGAAGATTTTGCATAACGTTTCCGATTTAATTGGAGCGCATGTTTTAAATACGGCCAAACAGGATTATGTCCCACAAGGCGCCAGTGTAACCATACTTGTTTCAGAAGGTCCTGTCGTTGAGGTACCCACTGGAACTTATGAGGAATCACCAGGGCCTCTACCTGATAATGTGGTCATGCAACTGGACAAAAGCCATATAACCGTACATACATACCCTGAATTTCATCCAAATGAAGGCATTAGCACCTTCAGGGCGGATATCGATGTCTCTACTTGTGGAGAGATTTCTCCGCTTAAAGCCCTTAATTATCTCATACATTCCTTCGATACTGACATTATCACGATCGATTATCGTGTAAGAGGGTTTACCAGAGATAAAAATGGCCGGAAATTGTTCATAGATCATGATATTAATTCGATCCAAAACTATATCCCCGAAGAAGTAAAGGGGTTATATGACATGATAGATGTAAATGTATATCAGGAAAATATATTCCATACGAAATGTAAACTAAAAAGATTCGATATTAATAATTATTTATTCGGTTATACAGAGGAAAAACTAAATACAGAGGAAAGGCAGGAAATAATAGAAAGGCTTCGAACGGAGATGGATGAAATTTTTTATGGTGCAAATGTTCCCCATCCAGTAGAGAAAAACAAGCATTCCTAATAAGGGGATGCTTGTTTAGCTAATGTTAATTTAAATGGAAAACGAGAACCAATCCATACCCGAGACATGTTAATAGAACAGAGCCTATCAACCCAGCGACAAAAGGTTTTCCGCCATATTTCTTAAAGGTTACGAGGTCAATATTCAATCCTAGTCCGGCCATTGACATAGCCATGAGGATATAAGAAAGCATAACAAGCTTTTCGGCTATATACTCAGGAACAACTCCTGAGGAATAGAGAGCGCTCATTAATAAAAACCCAAAAATAAACCATGGTATCTGAATGGATTTCCAAGAAGATTCCTTTCCGTTATCCCGGGATTGCTCTTTCCAATTCATGATGAATCCAATTATCATGGCAACAGGGATAAGCAGGGCTACTCTTGTTAACTTGACCATGACAGCTAAATCCACTGCCTCATTTCCCCCCGGTGCTGCCGCCGCGATGACGTGAGCAATTTCATGGAGTGTCGCACCCGAAAATATACCATATCCTGGATTGGATAACTCCAATATTGGATATAGGATCGTATAACCGAAAGTGAAGGTTGTACCTAATACAGCAACCGTCGCTACAGCTATTGCGGTATCTTTTTCTTTTGCTTTTATTTGGGAGGAAATTGCCAGGATGGCAGCAGCTCCACAAATTCCCGTTCCGCAAGCTGTCAATATGCCTAGCTTTTTCTCAACTTTAAATAGGCGGGTCAATCCATAAACTACTAATATAGCAAATACAAGACTAATGGCGCCTACCGCAAATGTTTTCGGACCCGCATTAAAAATATCCTTCAGGTTCAAGCGCATTCCTAATAAGATAATGCCCATTCTCAAAAGGACTTTACTTGAATAATTTGTCCCTGCAACGGCGTAAGCTGGAACGCCAATTATCGATTTCCAAACAACACCAATCAGTATCGCAATGACTAACTGTCCCATTATATGAAGGAATGGAAGCTCAGCTAAGTATTTTGCTGCAAGTGCAATTAGCAAAGTCAATGCTATTCCTTTTGTAAATCCAAGTTTTTTTGTTTTAACGTTTGTTTGTTCCAGTGTGATCACTCCATCATTGTTGATGCCTTAACATTAATGCTAAATTAAAAATAAGTGAAATATATTTTTGCTATATCAATGATAACTTATACTTATGATAAAATGAATCGCATAGGTAAATAGGGAGGTAACTATGGATCCGTTAAAAGTATTCGTAACCGTAATCGAACAGAAAAACTTTTCAAGAGCAGGGGATATACTGAACCTGTCGCAGCCAGGAGTCAGTCTGCACATAAGAAATTTGGAAAATGAGTTAGGAACGAAATTAATTTATCGTTCTCCCAAACAAGTTCAAATAACAGAGCCGGGAAAAATATTGTATAGACATGCAAAGCAAATGCTTAATCATTATGAAACAGCAAAAAGAGAAATAAATGAATTTAATAACGTGGTGAGCGGAACGATGAAAATAGGGGCAAGCTTCACGATAGGGGAATATTATCTTCCAAAAGTTTTAGCAGAATATGCTGCTAAATATCCGCTGGTGGACATACAAATCATCATCTCGAATTCTAATGAAGTCATTCAAGGGATACGTTCCAATCAGATTGATATAGGTTTGATTGAAGGGGAAACGGATTATAAAGATATCGATGTCATCCCATTCATGAAAGACGAAATGATTGTGGTCGTTCCCCCAGTCCATCCACTTTCACAGATGGATATTATAGAGGGTGACATGCTGCAAAACCAAATATGGATACTTAGGGAGCAAGGATCGGGAACTCGTACATATTCGGATAAACTACTGAGCAGCCTGGAGCTAAGCATCAAGCGAAGCTTCATTTTCACCAGTATCCAAGGTGTGAAAGAAGCGGTGATGGCAGGACTTGGCATTGCCCTGTTATCCAGATTGACAGTACAAAAAGAATTGAAATCCAATGAGTTGAAAACCTTTCATGTGAAAAATGAACCCATTATCAGACCTTTTTCAATCGTGAAAAAGAAAGACTTTGAAGCATCAAAAGCCATGGAGTTGTTCTTAAGGAAGGTCGAAGAATATGCGATAAAAGGGCCGTCCTAAATAATAACCCTAAACATTTGCTCATCCTTTCATAATGAAGAGGGTGGGCATTTTTAACGACGAAATATTTTTAATTTTAATGAAAACGTCGAAAGTATTTTGGAATATGTCAATCAATAAGCTAATTTTACGTATTTTCACATTATTGCAAACATATAAATTAAGTAGGTAGTCTCCAGGAAGTTCTAAGTCCCTGTTTGACTTTTCCTGATATTAATAATCTTAAAAGGAGCAACCACATTGGCTATAGAGGAGCAGAAAGATAAGCGGATTTCTGTTTTCGACAGGATTATAGGATTCATGCCAAAATTTTATGTGATTGGAACCATTTTAATTTTTGTTTATACGCTAGTAGCGATGGCTCATTTAGGTATCCAAACTTTGAATAAGCCAGAGGAAGCCGTGGCTCCTGCCACAAATCCACCTATTTCTCAGGGCTTTGAAAATACATTGATAACATTAATCATCGAACCGATCGTAACGTCTGAATTTTATCAAATCATCTTTAACACTTTATTTCTTTACCTTGTTTGGATACTGCTTTTCCTATTAGCACCGATTGCTTTTTACCGTTTAAAGCACTTTAAGTTTTTTAATATCGAAATTGAAATTGAAAAACAAGATGCAGCCGTTTATGAAGTATTTAGCATGAGCAGTTCGAAAATGAAATTTGCAGCGTATTTAACTTCTGAAGAATATCAATTGGAGATATCAGAGGAAATTGCCAATAGCAAGGATTTTAAATCACCCTTAATATATACACTGGACAGCGCCGTGGACTTTTATTCCAATCAATTGGGACTGACCTTCACTTATGATATATATACCCTGAACCAATTCAAGAAAGCAAAACTGCCTAAATCCATTAAAGCGATGCTTGATAAGTCGATCCAAACTGGTGATCCATGCATCTCGAACAAAAGCAACAGTGATAGTGAATATTACAAGAACTTCCTATTGCATTATTTTGAAAACATGGATGGGAAATTTGTCACCGTCCTTAATAGCTATCAAACGGAATTTGATACGTTCGATAAATCACTACTCAAGATCCTGCAAAATGTCATATACGATTACTATCTTCAGTATAACTATATTTATGAAGTAAGCGAGAAGATGGAGAAAAATGAAGCGATTTTTCACAGTAAATAAAAAAACCACCCTACAAGTGGTTATTTTTTTTGGAAAGATGATTGTTAATAATATTTTGGACAATTACATTATTACCAATGAGCTCAGACGATTTCTTTACGTGTTGTTCCCGAAAATCCATGTTCTTTATTTTCTTAGACTTTTTCCCATTTTTAAAATTATTGAAGGCATTTAAAAAAGCTATCTGAATCACTCCCCTTATAGATTAGTATATTCATATTTTGGATAAAATTTCATGAAAAACCCCATTTTATTAAAAAATGTTTTGGAGATTAAGAACTGGATTGAATCAATCTAAACATTTAAATAGACATTCTTGAAGAAGTTAATATAATAAATCCTGCATTTTTTTAATTAGAAATAAAGAAATTCCATCAAAAGTATTGTATAGTAATAATAAAGAGTTCGAACAAACATTCGTTTCTTTGAGGCAAGACGACTTCAATAGTGGAACAGGAGAGAGACAGTGAACGGTACAGCACACATGGCAATAGGGGCAACGGTTGGCTTCTTAACGGCAAACACATTACAAACCGATCCAACCACCACTTTATTTTTGGTTGGGATGGGGGGCGTTTCAGGCCTGATGCCAGACATGGATATTGATGGGAAGTTAAGTAATAGGATTACCTTTTCACACAAGTTTATCCGAACGTTAGCACAAACGATTGGGATTCTATTGATTATTTATAGTGTATTGGAAGGTTTTGAAAAGGAAAAGTGGATTGGTGTAGGGGCAGGAATTGGACTGATCATAATATCCTCATTCATTACACAAAGGCATATGTTGACCCTGACTGGATTAGGGGTTTTAGGTGTCGGAATATCCTTACAGGAAAACTGGTTATGGCTGTTAGGCATTTATATTATTCTAGCATCCTTTACACCACATAGAAGTTATACACATTCGATTGCTGGCATCGCTTTCTTTGGCATCATTGCTTTTCAAATTCAAGCATCCCTTGAGATCGAAGGAATTTTCACTACTTGTCTATTAGGATACATAAGCCATTTAATCGCTGACATGAAATTTTTACCTTTTAATAAGCGAGGGGTAAAGTTATTTTTGCCATTTTTCTCAAAAGAATTTTAATAGTGGATTCCAGTTCCACTATTCAGACTGTAGACGAACTCGAAGAAAGCCGAGAGTTTATCTACAGTTTTTTTCAGGGTTTATAAAAATTCGAACATAGATTGGAACGTAGGGTACTGGCTTTCAGGGGCGAGTCCGAACTCGTTGCTCTTTGCCCCTGCTGGGTCTCCTTAGGCCTGAATACCAGTACCACTGTTTTTTATGAAATGAAGCTTTACTAGTTTTGAAAAATGATACTTAAATGTAAATTGAATTAAAGTTGATTATCCATGCCAAAATTCGACTTTTTTTTAGTTTTTATATGGTCATTCTTCCTATATCTACTAAATGTAACATAATTGTAAAGTTCCTGTGATGCGAATGATATAGCTTTTCAAGTATATTAGGTTTAGCAGATTACATCAGGGGGTAAAATATTTTGTTCAAGAAAATTGTCGTCGGATTGTCATTAGCTATTATGCTTGCTTTGGTATCTTTTGCAGGGGAGCAAGCGGAAGCAGCTTCATATCATACAAAAGCGATTAAAGTGGCCAAAAGTGAATTAGGTACAAAATATAAAATGGGTGGCATTTCCTCATCAGGTTTTGATTGCTCAGGCTTAGTGAAATATTCATATCAAAAAGCTGGCAAGAATCTACCAAGGACAGCTGCTGATATATACAAAAAAGGAACAAAGGTTAAGACCTTACAAAAAGGTGACTTAATGTTTTTTGCACCAAATAAAGCTAAAAAACCCACACATGTGGCAATATACATAGGTGACAATCAATTCATTCACTCTTCCTCATCAAAGGGAGTGTCATACGCTAAAACCAATAATAGTTATTGGAAGCCAAAGTTTATTGGAGCAAAACGCATTTAATAGAAGGAAAGCATCTTTATAGTAACGAGTATGAGACTTCATGAAGTCTCTTTTTTTTGTTTAAAAAAAGGGTCGATGAGACATGGTCAACATTAACCATATTTGTTAGCTCTAAGACACCTTGATGCAATTAAGTAGAAGAGTGTATGTTATGATTCGTCCTCAAAGGGGTAATCAATAAAAGAGGACATACATGGAATCTTTTTATTTGACTGGAAATAGATAGTTTAATATGATTAGCAAACCAATCCGGATGTTTCTATGAAGTTACCTATCCTTATTGGTATTAGAAAATTCCTAATTTCTTTATGGAAAAAATTCCAGTTCAAAATTATTGAAAGCCAAAGAAGGTCAATGTATAATAAAGTCAGAAAGTCAAAGAAGGTCAAAGTTTTATTGTGAATGTAATAATTTTAAAGGAGGAGTACTACATGCTTTGTGAAAAATGCCATGTAAACCACGCTAATATTAATGTTCACCTAAATATGAATGGTCAGGAGCATGATGTGAAACTGTGCTCCACTTGTTATAAAGAAGAGACTAACAAACTTGGAGCAGCGATGGGGGGGATGAATACTGGAAAATTCCAATATAATGGATTCCAAAATTCATTCAATCCATTTAATTATAATGAAGTGCCACAATCGGATTCTGTTGAAGACGAAGACGAAGGATTGCTTGAGGAGTATGGACACAATCTGACCGATGCTGCAAAAGCAGGACTTATTGATCCGGTTATCGGCAGGAATGAAGAAATAAAACGAGTCATAGAAGTTCTAAATAGACGTAATAAAAATAATCCTGTTTTAATTGGTGAACCTGGGGTAGGTAAAACAGCCATTGCTGAAGGGTTGGCTCTCGCCATCGTTGAAGGTTCAGTACCTGTTAAGTTACGAAATAAAATAGTGTATATGCTTGATATCGCGTCACTTGTTTCGAACACTGGTATTCGGGGGCAATTCGAAGAACGGATGAAGCAGTTGATCGGTGAATTACAGGAAAGAAAAAATGTCATTTTATTCATCGATGAAATTCACCAAATTGTCGGGGCTGGTTCAGCAGAAGGATCAATGGATGCTGGAAATATCTTAAAACCAGCGCTTGCTAGAGGGGAGCTTCAACTTGTCGGAGCGACTACATTGTCTGAATATCGAAAAATTGAAAAAGACGGAGCACTTGAACGTCGCTTTCAGCCCGTTCAGGTCGATGAACCGACCACAGATGAAGCACTTGTCATTTTACAAGGATTAAAAGAAAGTTATGAAGCGTATCATGGGGTCAGTTATAGTGAGGAAGCACTGAAAGCTGCAGTAGAACTTTCAAACCGCTACATTCAAGATCGTTTTCTCCCTGACAAGGCGATTGACCTGATGGATGAGGCGGGTTCTAAATTGAACTTGACCATAGAAGACGGTCAGGAAGAAGATATGAAAGAGCGTCTTGCCCAAATCTATAAAGAAAAAGAACTGGCACTAAAAGAAGAAGCATATGAAAAAGCGGCGGTTCTGCGTGATGAAGAAGAAAAATTGGAAAAGTCCTTGCAAGCTGGAGAAAATTCAGTCAAACCAATTGTTACCGTCGAGGATATTCAAGTCATCATTGAACAAAAAACCGGTATACCGGTAGGTAAGTTACAGGAGGATGAGCAAGAAAGAATGATTCATCTTCAAGCGGAACTTATGAAAAAAGTCATTGGTCAGAAAGAGGCCGTTAAAAAGGTTGCAAAAGCCGTCAGAAGAAGTCGTGCAGGGTTAAAATCCAAAAAACGTCCTACCGGTTCTTTCCTTTTTGTTGGTCCAACTGGAGTAGGTAAAACAGAATTGGCAAAAACCCTTGCAGAGGAATTGTTTGGAGATAAGGAAGCGATGATTCGTCTAGACATGAGTGAGTTCATGGAGAAACATAGTGTTTCCAAGTTAATTGGTTCACCTCCTGGATACGTTGGACACGAGGAAGCAGGACAATTAACTGAAAAAGTTCGTCGTAAACCTTACAGTATTATTTTATTGGATGAGATTGAAAAGGCACATCCAGATGTTATGCATATGTTCCTGCAAATTCTAGAAGATGGGCGTTTGACCGACAGTCAAGGCCGAACCGTTACTTTTAAAGACACTGTGATTATCATGACAAGTAATGCTGGTGTTGGAGAAAAACAAAAAGTAATGGGATTCGGTACTAGTACAGCCGTGGAAGAGGCGTCCATTCTGCAGTCATTGGGCAGTTTCTTCAAGCCGGAATTCTTGAACAGATTTGATAGCATCATTGAATTCTCAGCATTGAAGAAGGAAGATCTTCTGCAAATCGTTGATATCATGATTTCTGAACTTGACGAAACACTTTCTGCACAAGAATTAACATTAGTTGTGACAGATGAAGCAAAACAAAAACTGATTGAATTAGGATACCATCCAACATTCGGGGCTAGACCGCTTCGTAGAGTCATTCAGGAACAACTCGAAGACGGCATTACCGACTTTATCTTTGAGCAGCCTGAAGTGATGAACTTTACTGCAATTGTTGAAGATAACCAGATGAAAATTATTAAAACACCATAAAGAGTACTAGAAATGCCTCCAAGACCGTAAAACTGTTATGGAGGCATTTTTTTATCTTTTTTAAGTTTTTCCTTATTATCTTGATTCTTCAGAGGTCTATAATAGGTTAGAAATTGAAGCGAAACAAATTGATACATTACAATTCTAATAATCCGGAAACGAATTTCAGAATTTTCTCCATAATTTTTTGTGCGAATGTTTTTAAGCGTCATTCCGGTGGAATCATAGGTATAGGGGATCAAATAGTGTATGATAAAGCCTATTCTTAACAAGGCATATGAAAAAATATATTAAATAAATTCCTGTTTTGGAATGGGGATTTCAATGGAGGAATGACCTATTAATGATTCACTTTCTTATTTTGAAGAGGAAAATACTAATAATCGAAAACCTACTGATAAAGAAACGGAAAATCAATTGGAATCCCTGCCTACTGCCAATATTCATTCACTAAACCCGGCAGAATTGGATCAGCTATATTACTTTGAAGGAAAAGACTTAGGAAATTCCTATCATAAAGATAAAACGGCTTTCAGGTTATGGTCCCCCGTTGCATCTGAAGTTAAGCTTGTCACTTATGAACATTGGGATAATTCCAATGGAATGGAAATTGAAATGGATCGTTCGGAAAAGGGAACCTGGACAGTTGAATTAACCGGTGATCAGGATGGATTGATTTATACATACAAGGTAAAAGTCGGAGAAATCTGGAGTGAAGCTGTAGATCCTTATGTTCGTGCAGTCACTGTCAATGGAGAGAAAGGAGTCGTGATAAATTTAGCGGACACGAATCCACAAAAGTGGACACGGAATAAACCACCGCTCGGAAAAGCAGAGGACATCATCATCTACGAATTGCATACACGAGATTTGTCGATTCATCCTGAAAGTGGAATTCAACATAAAGGTAAATTCTTAGGAGTAATTGAAAGTGGCACTAAAGGCCCGAATGGTGTGAAAACGGGTCTGGATCATATTAAAGATTTAGGTGTAACCCATGTGCAATTCATCCCCATATTCGATTTTGCTACCGTCAATGAAAAAAAATTAAATGAACCGCAATATAATTGGGGATATGATCCTCAGAATTATAACGCTCCAGAAGGTTCATACTCGACTGACCCGTATCAACCAAAAGTAAGGATCCGGGAGTTGAAGGAAATGATCCAAGGTCTACATGATCAGGGACTGCGTGTGATCATGGATGTGGTTTACAATCACGTTTATTCGGTGGCTGATTCAAACTTCAATAAACTGGTACCCACCTACTTTTTTCGCTATAACGCCGACGGTACATTATCGAATGGCACGGGTGTAGGAAATGACACGGCCTCTGAACATAAAATGATGCGTAAATTTATCGTAGAATCCGTCACCTATTGGGCCGAAGAATTCAACCTCGATGGCTTCCGTTTTGATTTAATGGGGATTCATGATGTGGAAACGATGAATGAAGTGAAAAAAGCACTTGTGGAAATTGATTCCACCATCATTGTTTTAGGCGAAGGCTGGGATATGAATACACCATTGGCCCAAGATCAAAAAGCGAATCAAAAAAACGCACGTAAAATGCCTGGGATCGCACATTTTAATGATACAATCCGGGATGGGTTAAAAGGATTCGTGATGAACGCGCATGATAAAGGATTTATTAATGGGAAGCCAGGTATGGAGGATATTATAAGAAAAAGTATCGCTGCCGGATTGAAATACGATGATCATATTGCAACTTATCAAAAACCAGATCAAGTCATCAATTATGTTGAAGCGCATGATAATTTCACCTTATGGGATAAACTTAACATCACGAATCCGGAAGCAACAGAACATGGCCGTAAACAGATGCATAAATTAGCTTCCGCCATTGTCTTACTGTCACAGGGCATACCGATGATTCATGCTGGACAAGAATTTATGCGCACGAAGGACGGGGATGAAAACAGCTATCAATCATCTGACTGGGTTAACCGTTTGGATTGGAAAAGAAGAGCGGAGTTTGATTACGAGGTCGAATATATGAAAGGGCTCATTTCGCTAAGAAAAAACCATTCGGTTTTTAGATTAAGTACACCCGAAGAAATCGAAACGCATTTACAATTCATTGATTCCCCATCGAATGTCGTTGCATACACTCTACGTGCAGATGATTCAAAAATCGCAGTGATTCATAATGCAAATTGGGACGCGATAAGCATTACTCTTCCCCAAGAAGGGAATTGGTCCGTATTAGTGAATGGTCAGCAGGCGGGTCTGGAAGAAATAGAAAGGATAAAAGGGGGGCATATAACAGTTCCCGCTTTAAGTTCATTCGTTTTAAAACAAATTTGTAATGGATGAGATAAAATAAAGAAGTGAGTGAATACTTTCACTTTACCTTATCAAAATATGCACTAAAACATCAGGATAATTTAGTTAAGATAGATTACAATGATGCTTATCTATAGCCGCTGATAGAAATGGATGTATTATCTTATAAAAAATCAGGACTCACTTAATTTTGAATAATGAAGTTCATGGAATTTTTCTTTTAACCTTAAATTGATGGAGCCTTATGCTTGTAGAAATGGATTGTATGCCATAAAATGGGGGTAACAAAATGGATCGAGGAGTGAATAAATGAATCTTAAATTAATGAAGATGATAGCGATCTGCTCTTCTTTAATGCTTTCAGCTTGTGCGAGTGAAGAAAAAAGTGTGGTCGAAAAAAAAGAAAGCAACCATGAAGGACATTCGGAACATGCAGTATCCGGAGATCTTCAGGAGGAGACCAGCAGTAAGGAAATAGCACCGGATTTTCTATCTGAAAAACCAGACGATATGAAGACAATCTATTTAGCTGTTGCTCAAAATAAAGATTTACTAGAAAAAATACCTTGTTACTGTGGGTGCGGGGAATCAGCTAACCATAAAAATAATTACGATTGTTTTATCCATGAGAATAAAGAAGATGGTGAAGTGGTTTGGGATGACCATGGGACGAGATGCGGGGTTTGCTTAGAAATAGCAGCACAATCCATATTGGACTTGAATGATGGTATGAGCATTAAAGATATCAGGAATAAAGTGGATGAAAAATATAAAAGTGGATATGCCAAACCAACACCAACTCCTGAAGTTTAAGGGATTGAATATCACCAAAGGAAAATTTGATTGTAAAAATGGTTATTATGAAAATGGTCTTTTCCCGAAAATTCATTCGGAAAAAGGCCATTTTTTTACGGATTATGGATTTTCTAAAATATGAAATTATTATTGATCGTAACGGGAATACTTTTAATAAATAATAAAATGTAAAGGAGATATCCATTTGACATTGATCCGCCTTGGTTATGTAGCCATGAGTACTCATGTGCCAAACTGTTCCCCATCCCAAACGATGACATTTACTCAGTTTTCGAAAATTAAAGACAGAGATGCAGCAATAAGAAAACTTGAACGCATTTCAATTTCCAATCTGCATAATTGCTGGCGGTTACTGATTCATAACGAAGCCAATAATATTCAGTTTTTTAGGCTTTCATCCAAACTCATCCCTTTAGCCAATCATCCAGAAATTCCAGAATGGGATTACATAGATCCAATTTCAGAAGAACTGGACAAATTAAGAACCTTCATTTCCGATCACCCAGAAATAAGAATAGATTTTCACCCAGATCATTTTGTTGTTTTGAATAGTTCTCATATCGATATATTGAAAACATCATTAAAAACGTTAAAAATGCATCATACTTTATTGCAAAAAATGGGGGTGAATCCCGAGCATCGCTGTGTATTGCATGTTGGTGGAGGCTATGGAGAACACGTACAGGCATTAGAGCAATTTATCCATAATTGGGGCTTGATACCTGAACCGATTCAAAGAATGGTGATTCTTGAGAATGATGACACGACATATACATTGTCGGAAACCCTTTACTTATGTGAGAAATTGGGAATACCAATGGTATTTGATTATCACCATTACTTAGCACATCAGTTACCAAGTGAAGAATGGACAGAGCATTGGGCACGTATACTAAATACCTGGAGTATTTCCAAACTACCTCCTAAAATGCATATTTCAAGCCCAAGGTCAGATAAAGAATTTCGAGCACATGCTGACTATGTGGATCCAAGTATGTTCATGGAATTTTTACAACATATTAAAGGAAGCTTACCGCAATTGGATTGCATGATTGAAGCGAAGCAAAAGGATGGGGCACTTTTCCACTTGATGGATCAACTGAAGGCATACAAAGAAATAGAGATCATCGATGATGCCAGTTTTTATATTCACTGATTCACTGTATAACAAAAATTTGATAAAGAGGATATGGATTAGATTCTTTATCAATGGATTTAGTTTACATAACATGATTATTGTTAATTCGATACTCTATTCACTTTTAGAAGTAAGTGTCTCCTGTGCTTCTTCCATGGCTTCTTTCACGAGCAAAGTAAAAAAACTCCTCTTTGGATTTGAAATAGTGGTAGGAAAGAACTTGGCTAATACCGGCCTCACCTGCAATCATACTCTTTTTAGTTCCTGCGCTTCCTCGGTACACAAATACTTTAAGGGCTGCAAACATTATAAATACTGAGAACAATATAGAGAATATTAATAAGCCATGTTTTCGAAGAAAAAGTAGAAAAGACAAAAAAACGGGCTTCATATTTAGCTTTTAAAGAGTTTGTTTTAAATTACTAGAGTCATTGGTCTAGATTGCGTTAAAACGCCTCTATTAAACCTATAGAGAGGTTATTTGGTGTTGGTATTTTTTTGTAGTAGATCATCTTATATTATAAGAATATTCCGAATGTAACAAAGGACCTCTATTGATACATTCAAAATCCCTTTAAATCAACGTTTTTAAGAGTATCTAATTTTAAAAAACTTGCCTTTTTTTCGCGTGTTCACGTACAATGAATATAGAGGAAAGGGGGATGAGCCACTCATGCAAGCAACCTCTCAAAGAATCAAGAATGTCCAGCCGATACGCCGACTGGATCACATAGAAAAGATGAAAAAGTCACTATTAAAATATTGCAGTTATAGGGATTATATGATGTTTACAATCGGGATAAACATTGGGTTACGTATAGGGGATCTTTTGCAGTTGCGTGTGAAGGATATCCTTGAAGGAACGCATATCGTCATAGTCGAACAAAAGACAGAGAAAATTAAACGGTTCCTTGTCAATCCTCAACTTCGAAAGGAAGTAAGGAAATATGTCCGGAAAATGAACCTGAAAAATGAACAGTATTTGTTTCCAAGTAGAAAAGGAAATGGCCCAATCACCAGGGTACAGGCCTACCGGGTCTTAAATAAAGCAGCTGAAATGGCAGATATTCCGGATGTCGGTACACATACACTTCGAAAAACCTTCGGCTATTTGCATTATCAAAAATTCAAGGATATCGCGTTACTACAGCAAATCCTTAATCACTCCAATCCAAAAGATACGATGATTTACATAGGACTCACACAAGATTTGATGGACGAAACATTGATGGACTTCTATTATTAATAGAATGGGAAGTTGTAACTTTTTCTGATTACTCAGTAATTTTCGTTTGCTCATTATCGTTCTAAATAAGGGAGGTAGCCCCGTGCAAACATTATTTCGATATAACTGGATGATTCGTGCTGACTGGTATCATTGGTGTGAAGAGGTGGAGGAGGAAGAGCTTCTCCGCACCAGAACTGGCGGAGTGGGGAGTATTCTGCAAACACTCTTCCATATAGTTGATGTAGAGTGGAGTTGGATACGCCTTTTACAAGGAAAAAAAGAATTTAATGAGAGCTTTGAAAATTACAAGAGTTTGGGGAAAGTAGTGGACCTTGACCTTGCTTTTCAGACGGAAGTAAAGGACTTTGTATACAGGTGGAAAGATGAAATGGGAGATAAACTATTTTACGATACCATGCCGGATGGAAGAATTGTAACGGATACGTGGGGTGAGATAATGCGTCATGTCATTACTCACGAAATTCACCATGCAGGACAATTATCCATTTGGGCAAGAGAAGTAGGGAAAAAACCTGTTTCAGCGAATCTTATTGGCCGGGGACTTATATCTACCAAATAACTTTCTCAAAAAGACTATAATATAGTCTTTTTTTGTTTCTCTAATACTTACTTTAGTATACTAAAAACATTTTACACTTTTGTACTCTCATTTTTGAATATGTAATGAGGGTGAATCAATCCATTTTCGGAAAAATGGAGTTTCAAACCATTGGTTACGATAATTATATTATGGTAACTAGTGATATGATAAATCATCACGTATTAAGAGTTTTAATAAGCGGCGATATATCATTTTTTGTGATAATACTATGTTTTAGCCATAAAAAAATTCTAATTTTTTTTATGGCATTATTTAATCGCTATATGTATTTCCACTTTTCCATCAGGATAATATTTTTCAAAATCCAGACTATAATTTCTGTTTAATTTTTTTTCATCTTCCAGCTGCCATATCTTTTTCCAAGTTTCACCTACTGAATGTTCATCTTGTATGCATTCAAACACTTTGTATTTGTTTTCAGGAATGAGAATTTTTTCATTCGATAAAGGGATTTCTGTGGCGATTGATAAGGTATAGTCACCATGATAATTATTTTCGTATTGATGGTATATACCATACTTCATACCATTTTCAATATTATGATCATTTGTTTTGCGCCATAGTGATCCGATCTTCTCGAAAAGATCCTTATCCGAGAAATTATTCGTCCTTATTTCGCCAATAACGTAAACTTCTTTACTCATTAACTAGCAACTCCTTATTTGTATAAAATTGGATGTTATATCAATGATATCATATTCATATCAGATGACCAGCTTCTTTTAGTGCAATTTTTAGGGTTGGTCTTGTCGCTAGTTCCTGGTTTTGACTTTGTTAATTTTAATGGTCTCGGTAGTTATTTAAATAGAATATATGAATGGGTGTCACAAATTATATTCATATATGAATTCGATGTTTTCCAAACATATTGTATCCAGTATTTTTTAAATTGGATACAATTTATTTAATTTTCAGTATTGTAAACGTATTATATACTTGATATAGTTAAAATTGTATCCAATATCGAAAGGTGGACGTTGAATTGGATAAAGCTAAATCCAATAGTGATAAGTCAACAATCGTTAAAAATGTAACAAAAAGCCTTAGGAAAGCGATTTTAAATGGGACGCTGAAGAAGGGTGAGCGACTGATCCAAGAAGAATGGGCCGATCGCCTGGATGTAAGCAGAATGCCCATTCGTGAAGCCCTTACACAGCTTCAAATGGAAGGGTTGGTGGAAATGGTTCCGCATAAAGGAGCTATCGTCACACCGATCACCCGGGATCATATCGAAGAAATATACCATACCCGGTCCCTGCTTGAAGGACTTGCCGTAGAAAAATCACTTCCCTTTTTGACGAAGGAGGATAAAGAAAAATTAAAGGAAATTTTGATTGAGATGGAAGGTTTACAGTTATCTGACGAAACCAATGAGCATTATATTCAGTTAAATGCGGCTTTTCATGAAACCCTCCGAAAAGGGTGCCCTTGGCCAAGGGTTCAAAAAATGGTTGAAACCTTAGGTATCTCTCCTATTGCGCCCAATTTACTAATTGATTATTACCCAGAAACGCAACGGGAACACCGGATGATATATGAAGCGGCACTAAGGGGCGATCCAACAGAATTAAGAGCAGCAGTAGAATATCACATTTTACGGACAAAGAATAATTTAATCACGTATATGGAGTTACTGAATACTAAAAATCATCAATAAAAGGAGTGTTAAATGTGTATGATTTCGCAATTGTTGGTGGGGGTATTGTAGGTTTATCAACGGGAATGGCACTTTATCAGCGTTTTCCCAATGCAAAAGTGGTAGTCATCGAAAAAGAGGCCGTTGTAGCTGATCATCAAACGGGACATAACAGTGGCGTCATCCATTCTGGAATTTACTATAAACCGGGGAGTTTCAAGGCACGGTTTGCCCGCCGAGGAAGCAAATCAATGACGGAATTTTGTCAAACGCATGGAATTGAACATGATATTTGCGGAAAGGTCATAGTTGCAACGAAGCCAGATGAGATGCCCCTTCTAGATGATTTATATACACGCGGCTTGCAAAATGAGCTAGCTATACAAAAGATCGGTGTGGATGAGTTAAAAGAAATCGAACCACATGTTAATGGGCTTGGTGCGATTCGCGTCCCGCAAGCCGGCATCGTTAATTATCGACAGGTAAGTGAAAAGATGGCGGATATCATCAAGGAAAATGGCGGTGAAATCAAGCTGAATACAAAGGTGGAGAAGATTGACGAGGATGTTGATGACGTCATCATCGAAACAAGCAACGGTACCATAAAGGCCAGGATGGTCATTAATTGCGCAGGGTTGCACAGTGACCGTATCGCAGCAGCCGCAGGGTATAAAACTGATATGAAAATTGTCCCGTTTCGCGGTGAGTATTTTAAATTGAAGCCTGAAAAGCGCTACCTCGTCAATCATTTAATTTATCCGGTACCTAACCCGAAGTTTCCATTTTTAGGGGTTCATTTTACGCGGATGATTAGCGGGGAAGTAGATGCGGGTCCAAATGCTGTACTGAGTTTCAAACGGGAAGGTTATAAAAAAACCGACTTCAATGCGAAAGATTTAGCTGAAGTTTTAAGTTATAAAGGTTTTTGGAAACTGGCCAGTAAATTCATGAAGGAAGGGATGGATGAATATGTCCGTTCTTTTAGCAAAAAGCAATTTACGAAAAGCCTGCAGGAGTTAATTCCGGAAATTCAAGAAGATGATTTAATCCCTGCACCTGCTGGAGTCCGGGCACAGGCGTTACAGGATGATGGTAATATGGTGGATGATTTTCATATCATCATGGGGAAACGGACCATTCATGTATGCAATGCACCGTCACCTGCAGCAACAGCATCGATTGAAATTGGAAAAGAGGTCGTTACACGCATTCCAGAACAAACACACTTATTGGAAGCTATTTTGACAAAATAAAATACATGAAAGAGAGGAAGAAGCCTCATGTTCAATGGTAAAACAATTTTTATTGCAGGTCATGCACGTTTACCTCAAGGGATGGCAGCGAAAAGTGTCTTTGAAACATTGACCATCACTGCAGAAGTCGATGCTAAATACGGGGTTGTCCTGGAAGCATCTTGTACACTCGCAACAGAGCATGGCCGGGAATTTATAGGGCGTTTGTTAAAAGGGATCAGTTTGAATGATGGTGTTGAAGACGCGATAGAATCGATTCAATCCTATTACCGGGGGAAAGCAGCTAATGCCTTGATTGCTGCCTTGAAAGATTTGGATCTCCACTTTAAGCAAATTAAAGCAGGAGAAAAAACGAAACTACCAAGTTAGGAATATGATTTATCAGAATAATTTGTGAAAAGTGTTGACAATTTCACGAAAAAACGTTTTAATTGAATTAAGCTAATATTAAGACATTAACACCTTTTGGAAAATACCTTTTCAGAATCGTGTAAAGCTCTTAATGATTGGAAACAGGAAAAATAAATCATACATAAACTGCATATTCGCTGTGACTCTATTTGCATAGAGCAGTGAAGTGAATATAAGCCAGTTGTACAGTTGGATCCCTATTTTATTTGGGGATCATGTGCGACTGGCTTTTTATATTTCCCGTTAACTTTGTCACCTATATTACAAATAACAGGAGGAATTATTCATGAGCATTGCAGAAAAGAAGAGAGCTAAATTTGAAAGGAAAACAGAAAAATACGAAGTGAAAGTTCACCCTCAAACAAGCCGTTTATATCATGTTGAAATTTCAAAAGAGGCTATTGGCGCTTTTTTAGAAAACGTATCGAAGGATAATCAGTCTGTTCAACATCTGGAATATACACCATATGCAAGACTTATCATTGCATCATATCTATTGGAACAAGTAGGGGAAGACTTTGGCGAAGTGCTTCGTAACATCGTTTATGATCGGGATTCCGGCGGCTTTACTCTCGGCTTGGAAGGGGTAACTGAAAATACGGATGAATACGTTATTTTTGCAACGGCCATTTCATACCTGCTGGGAACGCCAAACCATGATGCGATGTCAGGAAAATATTATGCTCGATTTAGTGTTCAAGACACGGATGGCAGCGATTCATATTTACGTCAGGCCTATCGTTTATTTACACTTCATACGGACGGAACCTTTGTAGATGAACCAACGGACTGGTTACTGATGATGAAGACGATCGAACAAAATGCACGCGGTGGCGAATCACGATTATTGCACCTTGACGATTGGAAAGAGCTTGATGCGTACGTAAATCATCCATTATCAAGCCACAAATTCACGTATAAGGCCCCAAAAAGTAAAAATATTGATCAAGAAATTGAAAGATTGACTTTCTTCAATCATAATAACAAACCTGGTGTATGCTTTATCGATCAATTTGTATATCCTGAATCCATTGAACAAGCAAAATACTTACGCGATTTATCCGCTTCATTGGAAAACGATGAAAGTGTAATAGAACTGGAACTTCCTGTTGGTGATCTAGTTGTTGTTAATAATATTTTTTGGCTGCACGGTCGTGCAGCGTTCGAAAAGGATTCGAACCTGAACCGTGAATTACTTCGTCAGCGTGGAAGATTCAATCAATAGTATCATTTTGTAAACCCAAGTGTTTTTCTCCATCCCCAAACTATATTTTAAGATAAATACTTTTCAACCCTTATGGTTGGAAAGCATTTATCTTTTTTTTTGAAATGTTCTATTAAAGATAAAGTTGGTAGATAAGAATGTAAAAAGAGGACCTTAAACATTGTGTCCTCTACGATAAAGAACGGGAGCGAAGTCTATGTCTAATTCCTTTTAGTATGCTGACATGCCCCCTCATGGTTAAAGAGCTTATAACACTTGATATGAACTAGTTGTTTAGTATCTTCTATTAATGAACAGTATAACGCCCCCTATATGGTCGTTGGCGAACCTGTTTTTCTGCTATACTGATATAGCTAAAAAAAATGGATGAAAGAAAAAGGGGATAGTATTTTATGGGGATCGCTAATTTTTCTAATTACACGAAATATAAGGACTTAATTAATGCATTACCTGCTGCCTATACAGATGAAATGATACAGAGCGAGGAATTCTTACTTGAAAGAGATGAAAAGAAAAAACTCGAAATCTATTACGCACCTTTTGAATATGTAAATGAACGGGCCAAAGTGGTGATCGTCGGAATCACGCCTGGTTTACATCAAATGAAAAAATCTTATTCTACCGTAATTAACGCAAAAGGGCACATACATATCGATGAAGAAATCCTGCTCGAAGTAAAAAAGAAATCTAGCTTTGAAGGACCTATGAGAAAAAATTTGGTTCAAATGTTAGATGAGCTTGGGTTACACGAATACTTAGGAGTATCGTCCACTCTCGATCTTTTTAATGAAGCTAGTCACTTAGTTCATACATCCTCCGTTTTAGCCTATCCTGTCTTTTACAACGGGAAAAACTACAGTGGAACAACCCCGAACATATTGAAGACAGAGTTGCTTAAGAAATATATTATGGATGGCTTTGCAACCGAAATAGGTGCTATCGATCGTCCCCTTATTATTCCTTTAGGAGTTAACGTTTCCAAGGTATTAAACTATTTAGCTGACCAAGATTATCTGGATTCAAACAACATACTCCTAGGGTTTCCCCACCCATCAGGCGGAAATGGTCATCGACATAAGCAATTTGCTGAAAATAAAGAACAAATGCGACTGATGTTACAGCGTTATTTTTCGAAAGATATGACCATGGGTTAAATAAGGATGACACATTCAAGGTTTACAACATTAAAGCGCAGGTTATTGATTCAGATAAAACATTGCTAACAATATTAGTTTAAAAGTAGAGCAACAGAAACTTGTAAATGGAAAGTTTCTATTTTGAAAATGACAATAGCTAACGACTTTAATAAGAGGGACTTTTACATCGGTCTACTAAAGGTTCTGCAAAATAAAGAAGACCACTGATGTATGATGGTCTTCTTTAATGTCTTTGATAATGTGATATTATAGTTCAATTTAGTTATTTGTAACTAGAGATACATTCAGACAGGTAGGTGATGATTTGGCATTTATATTTCTATCGCACCTCTTACATCATACTTTTCTAAATCGATATCAATATCTTTGTCTAGTGCGAGGTTAGCCAATTGGGATCCAACATAGGGACCCATTGTTAATCCGGAAGCTCCGAGACCATTTGCAACGATTATGCCATCCCAATCAGGTAATGGACCAATAACTGGAAGGAATCCAGGCGTGAATGGACGAAACCCGACCCTTGCTTCAACAAACGTACTATCTGCCAAACCGGGGGCGGTAGTCAAGGCTTTATTGAAAACTTCCTGCAACCCTCCTGCGGTCATACGATTATCGAACACTTCCGTATTTTCATGTGTCGCACCTGCGACAATTTTATTGCTATCGAATGCCAAGAGGTATTGATCACTGGGAGGCATGACGACAGGCCAGTTATCCGTATTTGCATGTGGTAGTTCCAGATGAATGATTTGAGCTTTTTGAAAGCTGACTTGAAAATTCACGCCAAGGGGTTTCAGTAATTCCGGGGCCCATGCTCCAGCACAAACAATCACAATATCCGCAGGGATGAATTCATCTTTTACTGTTACACCTAGCACTTGTGCACCGCTATATTTAAGTACAGCCTCACCATATATAAGTTTTGCGCCGTTTTTTTGTGAAGCCCGCAATAAGGAATCACGAAGTGCGCGTCCATCGACCCGAGCGGCACCACTTACGTGAACTGCTGCATATTCACTGGAGAGAGGTGGGAATAGTTCACTTGTTTCCTCAGGGGAAAGTATTGTGATCGTCCCGATCTCCGGTGCATCTTCTTTCCGTTTTTGAGCTCTATTCTTCATCGCGATCAGTTTTTCTTCATCTGTATGTAAACTAATTGCCCCGACTTGGGCATAACCAGTCTCGGTTTCTCCATCCCGTTTAAGTTCTTCAATTAGCCCGGGATAAAAAGCCGCCCCATTTTTAGCAAGGTGATACCAAGCTTGATTGCGCCTTTGCGAAATCCATGGGCATACGATTCCTGCAGCAGCAGAGGTTGCCTGTCCATTATCCTGGCGGTCTATTATGATCACTTCGGCTCCATTTTTAGTCAGCTGATAGGCAGTGGAGGCTCCCAAAATCCCAGCTCCGACTACAATGATTTTTTGCATATTTAACATCTCATTTCTCTCATATGTATAAACGCTTACTACTACTATATCGAAGACAAGAAACCATTGCCACAACCGATATTGTATTTTCTTTCACAAAGTTATTTTATCTGTAGTGAATATGCTATGATTGAGAAGGCGTAAGCTTGAAAAGATACTAGGAGGACATACCATGTTAAAAAAACAATTGGAATCATACATATCAAAATCCATAATTGAAAACAAAGTTGAGTTGTTTAAAGAAGAGAGGGATTATGCAGTAAAGCATGAATTGATCCCTGCTAATGTCACTATAGTGGAACTAGAAAATACATCTCGTTTTACAGATGCTTATATTGAGCGCAGCAATAAAGAGAGTGAAGAATTGATTTCTGTAGAGAAGTCTGCATTTTTATCCCAACCAATCGATTATTTAAAAAATAATAAAGAAGAGTTCCTTTACTTTGAATCTAAATGGTTCGAATTAATCGGGGTTCAGGCACTTTCGTTTGAAGTGGATGATGTTTTCGGTACATATAACGCGATGTTCGGATTGAAATTCCAAAAGAAAATGGGTGAAGTTCTAAAAACGTATTTAAATAAGGAACTTCAAGAAGGCATCGGATCATTCAGTGTAATGTTTAACCAGGGCGACGGTCTATGGGATGTGAATTTTGCCTTGGATAACGTAAAAGGGTTTCGAGAAGACTTGTCATTAGAAGAAGCATTTGATTTGATCCATCATTTTCTTTTTGTCCTTGTTCAAACAATCGAGGAAGAGATGTAATTCGAAAGACCGTCATCAATTTTGATGGCGGTCTTTTTTTGCTCATATCCTTGGTCATTATATTTTGATCAATGTGATAAATGTAGAAGCTGATTAGAGGAACATGAAGGAATTCGTCGAATTGATTATTGATATACCTTTATTTAGCAAATTCATTTCATTCTTGTTTGAAGTAAAGGGAGATAGAAAGTTACATTGGAAGGAGAAGTTATACTTGCTGAACGAATTGAAAGTTACTCGAGTTACCATTCCAATGCCTTTTAGGCTGGACCATGTCCATTGTTTCCTAGCAGAAGGTGAAAAAGGATGGACAATCATCGATACGGGATTAAATAATGAAACAACAAGGGATATATGGAACCCCATTATTGAAAAATATGATATTAAAGACATTATCATCACCCACTATCATCCAGATCATTTCGGGTACGCAGGTACTTTACAACAATTAACCGGTGCGGATGTTTGGATGACACAAGTGGATGAACATACGGGGACGACGTATTGGGAATCGGATTCACTGAAACAGCTTAAAGAAAATTATGATGCATGTGGAATGGATGAGGACTTAGCCGTAGCTTTATCCAGTGACGAAAGCAGCTTTATGCCTAAGGTAAAACCCTATCCTACTGTAAATCATCATCTTGACGAAGGGATGATGTTACGTTTTGGCAAGTGCGAGTATGAAGTGATTTTTACTCCTGGACATTCTGATGGCCTGATTTCCTTATACAATAAGGAAAATAGTGTCCTTTTCTCAACAGATCATATATTACCTAGGATATCTCCGAACATTTCTTATTGGTTTAAAGGGCTCTCCAACCCATTGGAAGAGTTTTTTACTTCTTTGAAAAAAATACAAAAGTTGGACGTTGAATATGTCATCCCATCACATGGGAAGCCGTTTCGAAATGCCAATGAAAGAATCATCGAATTATTGGATCACCATCAGGACCGATTGCACCTCATTCACGAAAACATGAAGGAGCCTATTACTGTGAAAAGTGCTTGCATGATTCTGTTTGGAAATCTACCCATTCACGAATCTAGATTTGCTGTTGGTGAAACATTGGCTCATCTTGAATACCTCTTTTTGAATGACCAATGCAGAAAGTTTAAGCGTGATGGAATTTGGTATTATCAATCTATCTGATATTTATTTACCAGCTCTTATATGATTCAAGCTCATTTCATATGAGCTTTTTTTGATGTGAAAAACGTCCTACTCAAGAGCAATATACTTTCACATAACCTAGTTAATTTATAAGATTTTAAGGTGTTTTATTACATTTTGGAAGTTGATGGGTAAATTAATTCCTGAAAAAACGTCACCACATAGATGACGATTCTTTTTATGAATGATAAATGGTTTTTCCGTCTTCAGCACTTTGATCGCTCCAACATGCAAATCATCCTTCAAGGTTTTTATAGTTAGTTATCCTATTTGGTAGTACAATGGTAAAAATATTTCATATAAACAAGCTATGTTTCTTTTTGAAAAGGATAGGATTCAAACTTTGAGCCTTCAGCTTTCATATACATTATGAAATTGGCAAAATGACATGATACCTTCTTAAATCATTATCTATATAGAATAGCCAAAAAAAACAAACTTGTCATACTGATTTTCCTATAGGTTGACCGCTGATTAAATTATTTCTGAAGATTATAATTAATATAACAAAAATTCATTCGAGGGGGAATTGAGCATGAAAATTGTTATTGCACCAGATTCCTATAAAGGAAGTTTGTCATCATTTGAAGCTTCGAAAGCAATCGAGCGAGGGGTCAGGAAGGCACTTCCAGATGCCATAACGGAATTGGTTCCTGTAGCGGATGGCGGTGAAGGAACAATGGATAGCCTTGTGGCTGCTACAAATGGGCGAAAAGTTGAAGTGGCAGTAAAAGGACCATTACTTGATGAGGTACAGGCAGCATATGGAATATTGGGCGATCAGGAAACATGTGTGATTGAAATGGCAAGTGCATCCGGTTTATGCCTAGTCGATCCAGGTGATTTGAACCCGTTGATCACTACTACATACGGGACAGGGGAGCTCATTCAAAAGGCATTGAATGCTGGCTGTCGTAAGTTCATATTAGCGATTGGCGGAAGCGCGACTAATGATGCTGGCGTTGGAATGCTCCAGGCTTTGGGAATGAGAATATTGGATGATGAAGGTAAAACGATTGGATTCGGTGGTGCGGAGTTATTGCGTATATCAGAAATAAATATGGAAGATTTTGATCCAAGAATAGCAGAATCCGAGTTTTTGATTGCCTCGGATGTTCATAATCCTCTAGTCGGTCCAGATGGCGCATCGTATGTATTTGGACCCCAAAAAGGGGCGAGCCCTGTCATGGTTGACATTCTTGATAAAGCTTTATCTTCATGGGCAGATTTGGTCGAAATAAAGACAGGTATTCACTTGCATGATAAAGCCGGTGCTGGTGCAGCTGGAGGAATTGGAAGTGCGTTTCAGGCATTTTTCCGGGCAGAAACAAAAAGGGGCATCGATATTGTTATGGAATATGCAAAACTAAGAGAAAAAATGTGCGATGCTGATTGTGTCTTTACTGGTGAAGGACAAATTGATTACCAAACAGCTTCAGGTAAAACACCCATGGGCGTGGCGCAAGAAGCGAAAAAGCACGGTATTCCCGTATTTGTTTTAGCTGGATCAATCGGAACTGGTATTGATAGTTTATATGACCACGGCATCACCAGCGTCCATAGTCTTGTAAACGCTCCTATGACACTAATGGAAGCTATGGAAAGGGGAGCTGAATTTTTAGAACTTTCAGCTGAACAAGTAATGCGAACATTTTTGGCATCCATTAAAATTAGGGGATAATCATTGTGTAAGACGTGAAAAAGTACCGGTAGCTCCATGTTGCCACTGAATTCTTAGTCATCACTTCATTGCTTGCCCCAATGGTGCCACCACGGATATTAAATGAGCTTTCCACTGGTTCTGGTTCTTATGGCTGAAATCCAAGTGAATGATAGCTCCTTTTCGGTGGTCAATCCGTATGCTTACAAAGCTCAAACGATGGCACCTTGTTATAGGTAGTAGTACGATAATTCTTACGATGATAATAGGGTGCACTCTTGTCCGATTTTTATAAACGAAATGCAGAGAAGCGTAAAGCGCTTCTCTCAGTTTGTAGACAAAGGGGTTCGGAATTAAAAAATTCCGAACCCCTTTTGAAATCCCTTTTGAAATCCCTTTTGAAATCCCTTTTGAATTTTCGCCTCAAGTTAAGAGATTGGGGATCTACGAGCCCACTATGTAGGCCATTTTGGGACCTTGCCATGTCCATCGGCCATCTTCTTTAAATTAATGGCAGCGAAAGTAAACATCGCCTGCATCGACAATTTTTTAAGTCCCCTTAAAGTAGTCCAACGCATACCATGCTTTTCTTTTGCATCTGCGAATACACTCTCAATCGTTTCTTTACGTTTCGCATATATAGGTCTTACATCTTGATGATGACGCAGATGATTTGCTTCTTCCACATGTGTTTGCCAGATATGCCGTGTCACCACTTTTTGATAAACTTTGCTTTCTGTACAATGTGATAAAGATGAGCAGGTTGCACAGATGTGTTTGCGCGATTTGTACTCGCGATAGCCCTCTTTATTTGTTTTTGAGTTCGTTAATGACTCACCCGAAGGGCAAGGTAACAATCAAAATGTTCATCGTATACATAGTCATGTTTGCGAAAGAAACCTTCTTTTGTTCGAGGACGTGTATAGGGTAATGCCGGTATGATTTCTTTGTTAAATAGGTAGTTTGTAATCGCCGGTGTTTTATAAGCTGCATCTGCGGCAACGGCTTCTAGTTTTCCAACTTTCTCAATCACTTGTTCAACAAGTGGCTCTAAGATTTGACTATCATGTGTATCTCCAGGTGTTACAATCGTTCCTAATACAAAACCGTTGCGGTCTGCGGCCGCGTGGAATGAATAGGCAAACTGTTTTGTTCGTTCATCTTTCACCAAGTCATAAATGAAAGTGAAATCAATGGCAGCCTCCATTTTACGAACCTAATGGTTCGGTGGCACCAGTTGATCTAAACTAATCATTTCAAGTTGATCTCGCTGAATAAAATCATGTTTAGAAAGCATCCTCATCACCTCAGGTTTTAATACTTCTATTTTAAAACAAAAAAGACTCTAGGCAAAAGGGTTCTATCTAAAAGTTAAAACAAAGTTGATTGGAACGGAAGGTACGAGACTCCTGCGGGAAAAGCGCGTCTAAGGGAGACCCCGCAGGCGAAAGCCGAGGAGGCTCCCTGACCGCCCGCGGAAAGCGAGTGCCCTACGTTCCAATCAACGTCCAAATTGTACAAGTCATAAAAAAATGTAGACAACTAGATTTTCATAGAGTTTGTTCAGGTTTAATAAAATATATTTTCATTTTCATGTTAGTATTAGAACTAAAATAGTGTATGATGCATAGTATAAGGTATGGTGTACGTCACATAGTATAGAGGAGAGGTGATTGGATGAGCACTTTACTTAATTCATTAACAACTGAGCTCCGCAGAGGAACTCTGACATTAGCGGTTCTAAGTCAGCTCAAAAGCCCCCAGTATGGGTACTCGCTTGTCCAGCGTTTAGAGAAGTCGGGAATACCTATTGATCAAAGTACTTTATATCCGTTGCTTCGCCGCCTGGAAAAGCAAGAATTGGTGACCAGCAGTTGGGATACTTCTGAAAGTAGACCACGAAAGTATTATTCTTTAAGTGATTACGGGGATGAAATCTTCAATCAGTTAAAGCAGGAATGGGAAAAAACGTCTCAAGAGCTTTATATCTTATTAAAAGGAGAGGAAGAAGATGGAGCTGATTGAACTTTATATACAGGAAGTGACCCGCAGGCTGCCAGAAAAAAACCGGGAGGATATTGCACTTGAACTTCATTCAACAATTGAAGATATGCTTCCGGAGAATTATACCGAACAAGACGTGAAAGGGGTTCTTTCAAAGTTAGGAGATCCGGCTACACTGGCAAGTGGTTATAGAGATCGGCCGATGCACCTAATTGGACCACGTTATTATGACGTATATATCAGTTTATTGAAAATGATTTTACCAATCGCGGCAGTTATTTCACTGATCGCATTACTTGGGGATGATCTGTTTAGCAATATTGGTGAAAAAACGGTCATTGAAGTTGTAATCATCATCATCGGGAAAGGGATAGCAGGTATCATCAGTACAGGGATCCAAGTATTTTTTTGGTTAACGCTTTTATTTGCCGTATTAGAACGAACGGATACTTCAAAGGATTCATTGCCCTTAACTATAGGTTTGAAACGCTGGACTCCAGATGATTTAAAACATATTCCGAACATATCAAAGAAAAAAGCGGTTCCAAAGATCGAGGTTTTTGGAAGTTTGCTAGGTATATCCATTTTTGCTGCCCTTTATTTCAATGCGGCCAATCTTTTGGGAGTCTATGAAAAAAGTAATGATGGCCTCACTTTTGTGACACCTTCTTTTAATCAAGAGGTATTGAATTCCTATTGGCCGCTGATATTTTGCATCATCATCTTAGGAGCCTTCCTCGCCATCTATAAACTGCTTGCAGGGCAATGGACTCGAAAACTTGCCTGGTTCCATGCTGGATATCAGCTTCTGACCACAATAACTTTCATCATCATCATCAGTAATCCGAATTTATTGACCCATGAATTTATTGCGTATATGTCAAAATTATTTTCAACGCTTGAATGGCATGGTTCGATTTATTGGGGTCTCATCCTACTGACCATATTTTTTGCAGCACACGATTCTTTTCAAGGCTTCCGCAAAGCAAAAATTCGTTAAGACACAGCATGCTTGCTGTGTTTTTTTGTTTTAGGGTGTAAAGATTTGGCAGTGTAAAAACGAGATTAAGGGAAAGCAACAATTAGAGAGTGAAGGGTGTATATAAATAATGGGAAGCTCTGGTGGGAAAACATGCAAATAAAAAACCTCTTATGACATATAGTTTTTAACTATACATCATAAGAGGAACTTCAATTAAGACGTGAACTTATTGAACTGCATCGAACTGATTGACTTTCCACGTTGATCCTGACTTGTAAAAGGTAACCGTTCTTTTAACAGATTCACCGTCGACAGTAGGTACAGTTAAATTATAGGATCTAACGTTTAGTTTTTGATAGACCAATTTAATTTTTGCTTTTTTCCATTCTAACATGCCGTCGCCGTCGCCGATAGGACGGGCTAATTTTCCTTTATGGGTAATGTATTTATATTTTGACAACCCTTTTTCAACTGCATTATTAGTAAATGTTTCTGCTAAGTAGTCAGCCAGTTTATCTTTTGTATTGAATTCTTGGCAAAGGTAAGAATACTCTGTTCCTTTATAGTTGAACGTTTTTTGTGAACAAGAACGACTTTTGTATCCATGTAATGCATTCCAAAAATGCTTGCTGGCATTATCGGCTATCTTTAACGCATTTGTGTCAGATAAATTCTGTGATGTGGTTTGTGCTGTAACTCCCGAGCTTAATGTGAAAAATAGAATGATGATGGATAATAGCATACCTGAAAATTTTTTCATACTTTCTCTCCCCAATCCATATTAGGATACTTATGTAACGAAAGTGTAATTACTATTACAATTGTTACATTTATATTACAATAAACTTGCCATAAGTAAAAGAG
>NZ_JBHXAS010000038.1:0-41452 GCF_042727425.1 Peribacillus sp. NPDC060253 | reverse complement strand
GATAAAAAGCACTCTTATACATTTGTGACGTATTTCACGTAACACTTCATAATTTTCATGAAAAATTCATAAAATTTTACCAATTGATATATAAGTAAATATTAGTCTTTTTCCATACCTTTGACAAGTAACAATCTGAACTTTTTCGTATAAAAATTAAACCCAAAAACGCTACTTTTTTACCAGCAAAGAAGTATATCCACACTATATCCCCCAACCTTAGTAAAGAGTATCCTCACCTGCATATTGAAGGAAGGGCAAAGGATATTCATCATATAAAGCGTCATTATAGTCAAAACTTTCTAACTTTTCTAATCTTTCTCCTTTTTTAAAGATTCAACTATGTTAAAATAAGAGAATAAATTTCAGCAAACCTAGTATATCGGAGGGATAACGTTGGAAGTTAATGAAAAAGTTTATGATATCACCATCATTGGCGGAGGCCCAGTTGGGCTATTTACTGCATTTTATGGCGGTATGAGACAAGCATCCGTAAAAATCATCGAGAGCTTACCGCAATTAGGCGGACAATTGTCAGCTCTTTATCCTGAGAAATTCATCTATGATATCGCAGGTTTTCCTAAGGTGCGTGCTCAGGAGCTAGTGAATAATTTAAAAGAACAAATGGCAAAGTTTGAACAGACCGTCGTCTTGGAGCAAGCCGTTCAAGAAGTGGAAAAGCAAGCCGACGGAGTTTTCAAGTTAACGACAGATAAAGAAATCCATTATTCCAAAACCATCATCATTACGGCTGGAAATGGTGCTTTCCAGCCCCGTCGCATCGAAATTGATGATGCAAGGAAATATGAAAGCAGCAATCTTCACTATTTCATCGACGACCTTAATCATTTTGCAGGCAAAAAAGTGGTGGTCTTCGGAGGCGGTGACTCTGCAGTGGACTGGGCACTAATGTTGGAGCCCATCGCTGAGAAAGTGAGCATCATTCACAGAAGAGATAAGTTCCGTGCCCACGAACATAGTGTAGAAACCCTTAAAAATTCAAAAGTTGAAATAAAGACTCCTTACATACCTTCAGAGTTGATTGGTACTGCAGGACGGATTCATACAGTTGTCATCAAGGATACAAATGGTGAAGATACAGAAACGATGGAAGTGGATGCAGTCATCGTCAACTACGGCTTCGTTTCTTCTCTTGGTCCCATTAAAGAATGGGGACTTGATATTCAGAAGAACAGTATCTTGGTGAATTCCAGAATGGAAACGAATATCCCAGGGATATATGCAGCAGGTGATATCGCAACATATGACGGTAAAGTCAAATTAATTGCAAGTGGTTTTGGTGAGGCACCCACTGCTGTCAATCACGCCAAGCAATATATAGACCCAAAAGCAAAAGTTCAGCCAATGCATAGTTCCTCGATGTTCTAAACCGAAATCCGGCTTTCATAGCCGGGTTTCAGACTGTAGACAAACTCGATAATAAAGGAGTTTGTCTACTTTTTTTTTTGAAGGTTTGTAAAATTCCGCAGGCGTCTCGCACAACCCTTCCAATTAACTTAGATGGAACCGCTTTTGACTACAAACTGGAACCGGCTTACATTAAGCCGGTTTTTAGTTATCCCCAATTCCATGATTGTGGATAAGTTTTTTCATTAGTTATCCACATGCTTAATCTTGTTATTCATAGGGTAAAGAATAGGAAAAGATCAGAAAGGAGAATGCACATATATGAATATTTTAATCGCAGGAGCCATGGAACGACCGGAAAGCAGATTATTAAGGAATTATCGAAAAATCCACAAATGAACGTATACGGAATGATCCGGAAAAAAGAACAGGCCCAAACGATAAAAGGACTCGGCGGGCATCCCATCCTTGCAGATTTAGAGGGAAATGTGGATAAAGCAGTGGATAACATGGAAGCCATCATTTTTGCAGCTGGTTCCGGACCAAATACGGGACCTGATAAAACGACAGCTGTGGATAAGAATGGTGCGATTAAACTTGTTGATGCGGCCAAGAAAAAGGGAATCGACCGATTTGTCATGTTAAGCTCCGTCGGTTCTGATCATCCGGAGCAAGCCCAAGAAGGGATGCGCCATTATCTTGAATCAAAGCGTGATGCAGATGAACATTTAAAAGCAAGCGGGCTGACATACACGATTGTCCGGCCGGTTGCTTTGACAAATGAACAATCTGTCGGAAAAATCTTTGCGGATGAGAAAGTGGATCATACGAATAAGTCTATTCCAAGAGCCGATGTAGCCACCGTTCTTGCCCAATCAGTAACAGAGGAAACTACATTCAACAAAACATTCGAAATTTTTAGCGGCACCCTTCCCATCAAGGAGGCTCTGAACAATATTTAAAAGTAGAAAATAAGCATGAAAAAGAGGCACCTTTATCTGGTGCCTTAAAGACTGTCGAAACTCGATAAAAATCGAGGTTTGTCGACAGTTTTTTGAGGTTGGTAAAATTCGAAACGAAGGACACTCGCTTTCCGCGGGAGTCTCTCACACCCGTTCAACTTTGTTTTATCCTTTTACCTACAGTCTTAGGGGCACCCATATCTAGGCCCCCTTTTCTAAAAGATTTGAGTTTCTTAGCAGTTCTCCGGCGTACCAGCGTTTTTTGCCGTTTTGAAGGAAGACCCGCAACCGCATGAAGCGATAGCATTTGGGTTTTCGATCGTAAAGCCTCCACCCATCATCGTTTGTTTATAATCAATTACTGTGCCATTCAATATATCAGCATCCCCGCTATCCACAAGGATCTTAATTTCAAACTGTTCCAGCTGGCTATCTTTCTCTCCGGGTTCTTTTTCAAAACCCATTCCGTAGGATAATCCACTGCAGCCTCCGCCTTTAACGGCCACTCTTAAAAAGGAACCCTCTTCACCATTTTGTTTCATCATTTCTTTTATCTGAAAAGCAGCAGCTTCCGTTACTTGAACAACTTCACTCACAATAAATCCCTCCTTCTTCTGATATGTGAGATAGACTATTTCTCCTTATAGTATATACCAAAGAATTTCCCCCGCTCAATTTTCCTGCTTGAAAAAAGAAAAACACATCAACCTGGTCGAAATCGATTTTCGCTTGGCTTTATAGGTTCAATCAAACACTGTACAAGAAGAATGATTTTTGAGATTTACTCTCAAGGAACAGTTGCATCCTATTTAACTGGAGACTACAATGGTACCCAAGTATCTGAAGCTAGACTTCTAATACGCCTGCGACATTTCAAGTAGAATAGAAAATGAAAAGGCAGCCCCGGAAGGAACAGCCTTTTGATTTGTCCTTGATGATTAAAACATTTGATATTCATCAATGAACTTATATATATTTTCCACCAATTCATCCGTTGTATCTCCTGAAACCACTTCACCGTTAACAAGTGCATATAAGTTACTGGAACATTTTCCGCAATATCCCAAACAACCATATTCAATAATATCTAAATTAGGGTCGCGTTCTAATCGTTCAAAAGCTTCTTGAGCGCCACTGGCCAAATTACTTACACAAAATTCAATAATCGGGTACATTGCTTCACCTCACCATTACTAACAATCCATCTTATTACTTTTCCCAACTCCAGTCAATATTTACGCATAAAAAATAAGCCGTTTTCAAGATACCGGTTGTGATTTCCTTTTATATTCGTTATACTTTTGTCGGGGTATGTAAAAAAAGAAAATTATCTAATGTTTTTATTCTTACTACTAATTGGGTATATATTTAATTAAACTATAAAGGGCTTCATTTGGGGGAATCCTATAGGGGTACTTGTTTTCACAAGTGAAACAATTATCAAATTTTCAATAGATCAAATAAAGGGGAAAATCATATGAAGAATTTAGTCATACTTGGTGGTGGGTATGGTGGTATGCGCATGTTGCAAAGATTGCTGCCTAATCAGCTTCCTGAAAATGTGAGCATCACACTTATCGACCGTAATCCTTATCACTGTTTAAAAACGGAATATTATGCTTTAGCAGCAGGCACCATTCCAGATCAACACATCCGTGTTGCATTTCCTGAACATCCTCGCTTGAAGAACGTATACGGAGAAGTACTTTCCATCGATATGGAAAATAAACAAGTCATTATAGAAAATCAAGATCCTGTCGTTTATGATGATTTAGTCATTGGCCTTGGCTGTGAAGATAAATACCACGATATTCCTGGCGCAGACACACATACTTATAGTATCCAAACAATCGATAAATCACGTAGCACATATTCTGCATTGAATAATTTAGGTGCAGGTGCAACCGTTTCGATCGTTGGTGGCGGACTTAGCGGTGTTGAACTGGCAAGTGAATTGATCGAAAGCCGCTCAGACTTAAACGTTAAGTTATTTGACCGCGGACCGCATATTCTATCAGCATTCCCAGAAAGATTAAGCACCTTTGTCGAATCTTGGTTTGATAAACATACGATTGATATCATTCATCATTCAAATATAACCAAAGTAGAGCCAAACCTTCTTTATAATGGCGACGAAGCCGTTCAAAGTGACGTTATTGTATGGACAGCTGGAATTCAGCCAAGTAAAATTATCCGCGATATGGATATTGAGAAGGACCGCCAAGGAAGAGCTGTCCTGACGCCTCAGCATTTCCTTCCATCAAACGATAGCATCTTTGTAGTCGGCGACTGTGCGAGCTTACCGCATGCACCTAGTGCGCAATTAGCTGAATCTCAAGCTGAGCAAATCGTCCAGGTCCTTGTGAAAAAATGGGCAAATGAACCACTTCCAGAAAGCTTCCCTACCATGAAATTAAAAGGGACATTAGGCTCCCTTGGGAAGAAACAAGGTTTTGGTCTTGTTGCAAATCGTCCTATCACTGGAAGAGTGGCACGCCTCATGAAATCAGGCATTCTCTGGATGTATAAATACCATAACGGTTGATCTACAACTTTCATATGCCACATTTCAAAAACTGACCCATGCGCTCCTGTATGGGTCAGTTTTTTATTTCTTCCATTATATATATCAATTCTGCACCCTATATCCGTATTTTTCCATCGTTTCCACCACTTTTTTGAGACGTACATTTCCTTCTGCAATGATCTCATCTTCAATGCGGACCAGTGGATAAAATAAGTCCTCTTCGATCATCTTCGCGGCAAAGCTCTTTTGGTTCATCTTTTCTGGAGGATTATACATATCTATATAGGAAATCTTGAATTTCTGCTCTGGAAACTTTCTTGTTAAAGCGGCTTCTAGCCACTCACACGTATCTTTCGATGAGGGGAGATTCACACAGCTTGAGCAAATTTGTTCCGCTCCATATACTTCTATTTCAATTTCTTTCTTAACCATGCTATCCCTCCATTATTTTAGTTTATTTGATTCATTTTGAATACTTTTAAGAAACATTCACCGGTTTCCAGCTTATCTGAATAATATAGATTATATTTCCGCAAAGTTACAGTTGGATTTTTTACTATCTTCGCATTATAATATGATTATGAAAGGAGTCGATTGCAATGTCTAACCAAACAATGGAAGTACAAGTTCAAGAAGTTCTAGATAAGCTTCGTCCGTTTCTTCTTCGTGATGGCGGTGACTGTGAACTAGTTGACGTAGAAGATGGAATTGTAAAATTACGATTACTAGGAGCTTGCGGAAGCTGTCCAAGTTCGACCATTACACTAAAAGCTGGGATTGAGCGCGCCCTTCTTGAAGAAGTGCCTGGTGTAGTGGAAGTTGAACAAGTTTTCTAATACCCTTTAATAATAACAAGCAACGTATAGAAGAATCCTTCTTCCATATACGTTCAACCATTTTCATACAGACCAGAACTTGTTATAGAAATAAAGCTGACTCGGCTTTTGCCCTATCAAAATTGATACGGCTTGACGCGGGTCAGCTTTTTTTATAACAGTCATTAAGTTAAGTATGGCTCACAATTTCAAAAATTTCAATTTCTTTTTTTCTTGCTCTGATAGGATTGCCGTATGGCTGCCATCATTATCGATTTCCAGCTCTTTCACAAGAAACTCCGGAAATTCCTCCTTCAATCCAGTGAGCACCCTTTCAGATTTTTCAACGGATGCCAGGCATAAAATAGTGGGACCCGCTCCGCTTAGAGCTGTACCAAATCCACCTTCTTTTTGGACAACCTCTTCAATAATTGCTAAATGGGGGACTAGCTCTGCTCTATAGGGCTGATGGAAACGATCACTTTGCATCATTTCACCAACTAGCTTCCAATCTTTCGATAAGACTCCGGCAAGCAAAACATTGGCGGCTGCACTTCCGCTTATCGCATCTTTATAGGGAAGTGAATGTGGGAGAACATTTCTTGAATCCTCCGTAAGCAATTCAAAATTGGGAATGATGGCAATCACCTTAACTCCTTCGATTGGAAACGAAACAACATCGGTTCTTTGCTCTGTATGAAGGCCCACAACCAATCCGCCATAAACAGATGCCCCTGCATTGTCAGGGTGCCCTTCAAAGAGTGAAGCATGCCTATTCTTTTCCTCATCGGATAAATGGAGTTCACCTACGATGTTGGCTAATTCAATACCTGCTACAATGGCAGACGCACTGCTGCCAAGACCGCGTGCCAGTGGAATTTCACTAGAGACGAAAAGTCGGCATGGAGATAGTTCCTTTCCATAAGAAGCCGCCGTTTTCTTGGCAATTTGGACGATATAATTACGATCATCCCTTGGAAAAACGGACATTTCCTCTGAAAGTGGGATGACTTCCCAATGATCTGATGAAGATCCGTGTATTTCCAAGTAAAGCCCTAGCGCCAGACCGATGGAATCGAATCCTGGTCCTAAGTTGGCCGTACTCGCTGGCACACGGATCAAGAACATCTCGGAATCCCCACTCATGCCTGTTTCACACCTTGCAGATGTTCTAAAATGACCTCTTCATCCATTGGCAGCAGTGTCGGTTGGATCGTGCTTGTATCGACTGCTACATTTGGATCTTTCAATCCATTCCCTGTCAGAACCGCAACGATTTTACTTCCTTTTTTGATTTCACCGCTTTTTAATTGTTTATAGATGCCTGCAATGGAAGCACATGATGCTGGCTCTGCAAACACTCCTTCTTTTTTAGCAAGGAAATGATAGGCTTCCAGAATTTCTTCGTCTGTCACCTCATCGATTTTACCTTTTGACTCATTTGCTGCTTCCACAGCGAAGTTCCAGCTGGCAGGATTACCAATCCGTATTGCTGTTGCAATCGTTTCAGGATTTTCAATAATGGTATCGCGGACAATCGCAGCTGCGCCTTCCGCTTCGAACCCTCTCATTTCAGGAAGGCCCGTTTGTTTCGATTCATTATATTCTTTAAACCCTTTCCAGTATGCTGTTATATTCCCTGCATTCCCAACTGGAAGCGCCAATATATCCGGCGCAGAGCCAAGAGCGTCACAAATTTCAAACGCCGCCGTCTTCTGCCCTTCGATCCGATACGGGTTGACCGAATTCACAAGTGTTATTGGTGAACTCTCGCTAAGAGAACGGACGATTTTTAAAGCTTGGTCGAAGTTCCCCTCGATCGAGATGATTTCTGCTCCGTACATAACGGCTTGAGCAAGCTTGCCCATGGCGATTTTACCTTCTGGAATGACTACGATGCAGCGCAGGTTTGCACGAGCAGCATAAGCGGCTGCAGCAGCTGATGTATTCCCGGTAGAAGCACAGATGATCGTGTCGCTGCCCTCTTCGATCGCTTTGGCGACGGCCATGACCATTCCGCGATCTTTAAACGATCCTGTCGGATTCGCCCCTTCATATTTTACATGTAAGTCGATTCCCCACTCTTCGGATAATCGATTCAGTCTAATTAAAGGTGTATTCCCCTCCAATAGGGATAGTGCAGGTGTCTTTTCATTGACTGGTAAAAATTCTTTATACGTGCTTATAAGTCCTTGCCAACTCATTTGATTTCCTCTCCTTCAACTCGGTATGTACTCTTCACTTCTCTTACCATATTGTAATCATGTAATTTCTGTTTTATTTGCTCAAATGCAGCCAAAGTGGAAGTATGGGTAACTAATACGATTTCGGAAGATTCCTTTTCATCCAACGGCAATTGAAGGATTTTATCGAATCCTACCCCATGCTCTGCAAATAAATTGGTGATTCTCGCCAAAACACCCACTTCGTCCTGAACATGTAATCGAATGAAGAACTTAGCGGAAATTTCAGTCGCGTCTTTTAATTGTTTCGGGAATTGCGGTGAAACGGCACTTCGGCCATTTACGCCAAGCCTCATATTCTTGATGACGGTCACCATATCCGAAACGGCGGCCGTCGCTGTCGGAAGACTGCCTGCACCCGGTCCGTAAAACATCGTTTCCCCTACAGCTTCCCCATAAACGTATACCGCATTATACTCATTATTTACTGATGCTAACGGGTGTGCTTCCGGAAGAAGTGCAGGTTGGACACTTACTTCGACCCTGTCTCCCGCCCTCGAAGCGACTCCAATCAGTTTCATTGTATAGCCAAGCTTTTTACTATATCTCAAATCCTCTTCGGATATATCAGTAATCCCTTGTACCTCCACATCATTCAAGCCAATGTTCATTGAGAAACCAAGTGTGGATAGTATCGCCATTTTACGGGCTGCATCCAATCCTCCTACATCGGCTGTTGGATCCGCTTCAGCGAATCCAAGCTCCTGAGCTTCCCTCAATACGTCATCATACGTTCTGCCTTCTTTGCTCATTTTCGTTAATATGAAGTTCGTCGTTCCATTGACGATTCCCATCATTTTCGTGATTCGGTCAGAAGATAATCCATCAACAAGACCACGTAAAATCGGGATACCCCCGGCAACACTTGCTTCATAGAAAAGGTCACATTTATTCTCGGTTGCTAATTCAAGCAGGTCCGGACCATATAAAGCCATCAAGTCTTTATTGGCCGTGACGATATGCTTTTTATTTTTTATTGCCTCTATTAGATAATGGCGTGTTTCTTCAATTCCACCCATAACTTCAATCACAACATCAATCTCGGGATTCGAAATGATATCTTCGGGATTGTCAGTTAATATTCCTTTATCAATCTCGACAAGCCGCTCTTTCTTCATGTCTTTGACAAGTATCTTCTTAATGGAAATGGAACAGCCTACTTGATGCATAAGCTTGTCCTGATGCCTTTCAATGATTTGTACGACTCCTGATCCGACTGTACCTAACCCCAATAAACCGATCGAGATGGCTTTCATATTTGGTTCCCCCTAAAAACTGTTTTCCTGAAGAAAACACTTGTATTTGTATAGTAGACATTATAAGTTTAATTCATATAATTATCAATAGTTAGAAAAGATGGATACACGAACATTTTTTGTCCATCCCTTGAAAGAGTAAGAGCGGATAACACTTATTTTTTTATGGGAAAACCATTTTAATGATTATTAGTTAACCGACTTTAATGAATCATTTGTCCCCATTATTATATGTGGCTTTTGCTCGGGATCCATCCATTTCAGTAAACTGAGGACGTTCTTTTCAGCAGTGGCTGTACATCCTGCCGTAGGTTTTGTTTCACCTCTCCAAATATGAAAAAAGATTGCACTGCCTTTTCCTTTTATGATGGGGTTCGTATTATAATTAATGACCGCCCCATACTTATAGAGTTCATGATTCATCCTTTCGAAAGACTTCCATTTACCTTCGGGATTTCCTTTGTAGGTTTTCCACTTGTTATAATCGTTGGATGTTTGATCATCAATCCAGTAGTCATATTTTGTCGTTTTCTTATAACCCATTTTCACGCCTGCCGGCTTCGTTTTGCTTCCAAAAGCCGTACCGAATGAATAAATACCAACCGGGGATTTTCCATCGCCCTCTTTTTTACTCTTCGTAAAGCCGTTCTTCCCAATGACGCCTTCCATCTTCTTTAATGCTCGTCGCCATTCGCCTTTTTTCTTCTCATATGTTTGGATCGTGACCTTCGTGTCACTCATCGACTTCCCTGTCACCGATACAATTTGGTTGACGCCTTTTCTCGTATCGAATTTCTTTTGCAGGGCTTTTTCACTGGAGCTGAAAACCTCTTTTGCATCCGCCATACTGATATATGCAGTCTTTTTAGAGTGACAGACCTTATACCAGTCTCCAGTTCTCCCACTGACTGATAGCTCAGTATTTTTCTTATAAGTTTTTACTGTTTTACTTGCAGCCGACGCCTTTTCTTTCAGATCCGTAGTAGTCTTAATGACAATTTTGAATTGAGTTGCTTCACAACTTGTTTTCATTTCTGCCTTAGCAGGCATTGTCGCTTGGATGACTAACAGGAATAAAAGGGCGGCCATCATCATCCTTTTCATGGACTAATCCTTCCCGAACTTGAAGTAACCCAGTTAATATCTAACTATTCAAAAAAATCTTGTTATTATCATAACATAGTAAGTAAAGATGAATCATATTTCTTTCCAGTTTTCATCTAAATCCAATCGATTTGTGGCAAATTATATTTCTTGGCGGGGACTTCCGCCAATTCATAAAAGTTTTTGAGGAATGACTCATATTGTTGGGATGACTTCGTGATTGAAGATATCTTATCCTCCAGTTCATTCGACCTTGACTCCGTTGTTTTTGAAAAATACTCCTCCACTGTTTCAAAGTAATGGATGGGAAATAGCATTCTGGAATATAACAGCCGGGCTGAAAAACTTGAGAACGGTTCAATGGTCTGATATTGGTGAAAAAAATGTCCAATTCCCCGCTGATGGGTATGCACATTTTCAAAATAGTGTTCCCTCACCCACTCTGCGACATCCCTGGTTCCGTGGTCAAAAACCCAATCAAACGGATTTTTCATCCATTTATTGCTTTTCCAAGTATCATGTAAAAAGCGTTCATAACATACGGTTCCACTATCGACAATTTGCGGGGTATCATCAATTTCCGTGTCGACTAAATATTGAATCGCATTTTCACCTAATACCATATAATAGGGAAAGGTTTCTATAAATAATTTTTCAAACTGGTTATCAGGATGAGCATTCAGCTTATCCCTCCAAATCCCTTCTAGTTGATCGATCCTTTGTTCCCAAAGTTCCTTCCATTTACCAATTCTTGAACATGTTTGAATCGTTTCATTGATACCTCTTCCACGCTGATGGAATCTGGCCAGACGTCTTCCTGGATTGAAATTTTTCGGACCTTCCAAAGCCTGATTGGCAAGCAGGATGAATAATTGTTCATCCGCCTCAGAAACGTAACTGCCATGATTGGCAAGAACAAAGGCCGAAACGTGACGATCTCCTTGTGAAATCAGATATTGAGACATTTTATGGCGTTCGACTAATTCCTCCTGCTCCATATTCTCAATGGGAACGATGCTGTAAACCATATTTCCTGACAGGAAGCTTGGAAACCTGCTGTTGGCTTCTTCGCGCTCAACTTGTATACCGTAATTATTAAAAATGATTTCTTCTATCATGGAATGGCCCCCTTCTTTAAATGGATATAATAGAAATATTGGACATCATATACTTATATATATGTGGAATAACCCGTTTTCTGAATGATTATCGAAACCTTCTTAGAAAATCGGAACATCTTACATGATTTTTCACTTTAAAGAAATCAAAATACAGGCATTTGAACTATCCCTAAAAATATAGAGAAATGGGTGATGACATGGCTAATATTGAACAATCAATGTCAGAACAAACGGCTCGAAGATGGCTAAGTGAACGAGGAGTGAAGCTGGAGGATATCGCTGAGCTTGTCATGTATTTACAATCAAGTTATCATGAAAATCTCCAAATCGCCGATTGCCTTCACAATGTCGAACGGGTCCTTTCCAAACGCGAAGTCCAAAATGCCATCCTGACCGGCATTCAATTGGATATACTAGCTGAGAAAAAACTGCTTGAGGAACCTTTGCAAAGCATCATTGAAATAGATGAAGGCCTTTATGGGGTCGATGAAATATTAGCTTTATCCATCGTTAATGTTTACGGATCCATCGGCTTTACCAATTATGGTTTCATCGATAAACAAAAGCCGGGTATCTTAAAATATTTAAACGATAAAAGTACAGGTAAGGTCAACACCTTTTTAGACGATATCGTTGGGGCAATTGCAGCTGCCGCTTCAAGCAGGCTTGCCCACAGAACCAAAAATGCAGAATAGGAATGTCATATGTTCCTTTAATGGTTTACAATGATAAACCTCCAGTGAATGGAATTTGAAGTTTTTCGACATAAAAAAACCAGGGCTGCCTTAGCAGACCTGGTTTTTTTCATTCGAAGTGCCATAGGTCGAGCGTGTCCACCACATATGTTGGCTGCTCCTTATATTGCTTTAAGCGTTCTTTTGTCGTAACGCCAGTATGTACAAGCAATGTATCAATACCCGCATTAATGCCAGCCATGATATCCGTATCGTAGTTATCGCCAACCATGATGGTCTCTTCTTTAGGCACCCCTAATACTCTTAGAGCTTGCTCCACTATGACGGATTCAGGTTTTCCTATGAAAATCGGCTGTACCTGAGTCGAAACGGAAACAACGGATGTCAAAGCACCATTCCCCGGCAAAAGTCCTTGTTCAGTAGGAATGGCAATATCCCCATTGGTCGAAATGAAGGTGGCGCCATTTCTAACTGCAAGACTGGCTTTTGATAACTTTTCATAATTGACACCGCGGTCGATGCCCATCACCAGAAAGTCTGGATGATCATCCACCAGCTTCATTCCTTTTTCCTTTAGCGCCTCGATAATGCCTTCTTCCCCCACTACATAGACGGATGCATCTTTCTTTTGCTCAGCTATGTAGTTCGCAGTGGCCATGCTTGTCGTAAAAACCTGATCATCTTCCGTTGAAATGCCGATGCTTCTCAATTTATCCGCTACCTGTGCCGGAGTCCGGGAAGAGTTGTTTGTTACGAATAAATAAGGGATATCCCTTTTTCTTAGTTCATTTATAAACCCTGCCGCTTCCGCAATTTGTTCCGTCCCGCGGTACATGGTGCCATCTAAGTCAATTAAATACCCTTTATACGACTTCATTCGATTTCGCCTTCCTAACGCTACTAGTTTTTAAAAGCAGACACAGGTCCCAATTCATTTATTAAATAATTTCTCACCAAATTTGGAAACTGTTTGAATGCCTCGATATTCTCCTTGAATACGGTATGCAGTTCTTTGTGATCCACTTCAATGAAATCCTGAACCAGCATTTTCCTTAACGGCAGCACATTTTTAAATTGTATCGCTTTATCTTCTGAAATGACCTTTTCATCATGCAGAATATCGATAATATCTTCATAACTGCCTGGATCACGCATAATAAAACCATCAATTACCGCATTCCCTACATCCAACACGGAATCGATCGAAGTATGTATAAGCCTTTCAGCAATAAGTTCGGAAACGTCTCCATCCCAATTATCATGCCCTTCAAAAAGTCCAAGCTGCTTTTCAAGAAAACCTAATATTTGTTCAATCTTTTGGCGGTCTACAAAATACATTTTTTCCAGATCCTTTCTGATCTAAGGTGATATAGGAATCATTTCTCTAGTTGAATGGTCAGCCCTATTAAACTTATGTGCCAATCCAACCTTATTCTTTGATGATACCATAGCTTCTCCCTTACGCTCAATTCCTTCGACTAGAGCCTTTGAACCAGTACCTTTACAAAAAGCAATAGTAACGCAGCCATCGGCCATTTTTCCTCCAGTTAAAAACCAAAATTCCAAAATTACGGCACCATTTGTATTCTTAACAAATATTCTTTAATTGATGAATATACAAGCGGTATGATGCATTAGCTTGAAGAAGTACCAATTCAGCCAAGGTGCGCCAAAAATGGCTGTTCCCCTATTGTAGTCACTTTGTTATGATGGAATTACAAATGAAAAGATAAGAAGAGAGGGATACTATGGAAGATCGTTTTTATTTATACAACGACGTCGTTGATTCAAAAACCCGGTTCATAAGTTTCATGGGTGCGGAATCAAGATTCGATTTGGCCATTACAACAACCGATCGCTTTTATGGAAAAAAACTTGTATTAAATATGCAAAGTAACCGATTCGCGATTATTGGACCAGATGATTTAGAAGAGGAAGGCTATCTTGAGCATGCCTTTCAGTTGACAGAAGCGGAAGCCGAAGAACTAAGTCACTTTTTAATGGAAATCGTCTGAAACCTGAAGTTTTTTTCTTAAACGGGAAAACCTACTGAATGTACGATTACATGAGGGGGGATTACCTTGGACAAAGAAGAGGAATATCACGATTTCTCCAATGCCGAAAAGCAGCGGGATTTTTTGATTCCTGAAGAATTTCCCGAAGGACCTGTTGGATCACCCATTGCAAAAGATGAACCAGTGCAGAATAAAAATACACCATGGCAGGAAGGGCAACGATATCAAAGTGCCTTTAATTATGAAAATAAATCGCTGCACGAAAACTTACCTCGAAAATATCCTGGTGCTCATCCGACACATGATGATTCAGAAAAAGATGAACAGCCTCCTTATAAAGGATATGGAAGCTCTTAACTTGGAAGGCCAGAGTCAGTTCTGGCCTTCTTTATTTCTTTATTTTCTTCACTACGAAATATGGACAGCCAAAATTACAGTATTCATATAAATATTCACTAAGCGTGCTTATTTTAGTATCGAACGTCGCTTTCTGATTCGTATCATCAAAAAATCCACGAAGTCTTAATTGGCCATAACCCCAATCGCCTACAATATAATCATACTTCGTTAAAATCTCACTGTATCTCGCTTTAAACGCTTCTTCGTTATAGCCTTCCCTTTCATCCTCGATGATTTCATAGGTCAAGTTATTGATGTTAATCATTTTTTTCACCTCTCATAAATACATTCCTTATTTAAATTATAACTGATTCCCCATCAATTACTAAGCGAAATATAGAGAAATATGTTCATCCTAAAGTTACGGGGGTGTAATTGATGAAAAAAACAATAATAACGATAGGTTTAAGCTCGATGATTGCACTAACCGGATGTTCCGATAAAAAAGATCTGGGGCTCGGTGCAAAAAACCATGCTGGTAACCCGACAAACGTAAATAATCCAACTCAATATTATGACGAGGATTATCGTAATCATGACAACAAAAGTGATGATTTCGGCTTTACACGCACAAATAAGACGACTCATGATGGCCGTAACATTTCCAACAAAACAGCTTCCATAGATCGTGAACAACTGTCTGATGTGATTTCAAAACTTAGTGTACAGATTCCAAATGTCAATGATGCCGCTACCCTCGTTACTGATGAGGAAGTGCTTGTCGTATATGATACCAATACCAAGGATCGGACGGAAACCGCAGACCAAGTTAAACGTACTGCCATGTCCATCGTGCCTCGCTACTATCATGTCTATGTCAGTGATGACTATCAAACCCTTGCCCAAGATGTCGAGAATTTCTCTACATTGAAATCCGGCAGCAAAGGAATCGACTATACAATCGAACAAACAATCAAAAGAATGCTGAAATCGCCTCAAGGATACAAAATGAGTAACGAAGAAAATGAAAATGGAGAAATGGTTAACGATAAAAGAGATCATCACGATAACATACACCAAAAAATGGATAATCTTTAATCATCCAATAAAATGAAAGGACCGAATTTATTCGGTCCTTTATTTCACTCTATTTCAATATTTCTTCACCTTTGGCTTGCTTATGTTTTGCAGCTGCATTAACCTGTTCATCTGCATGGTAGGAAGAACGGACAAGCGGACCGGATTCACAGTGGCTGAAGCCTTTTTCCAATGCACGTTCTTTCAACTCGGCAAACTCCTCAGGCGTGTAGTATTTCAACACCTTTAAATGCTTTTTAGTCGGCTGCAAATATTGACCGATCGTCATGATATCCACATTATTCGCCCTTAGGTCATCCATCGTTTCGAGGATTTCCTCTCTCGTCTCTCCTAGGCCGACCATTAAACTGGACTTTGTTGGAATCTCCGGATACAGTTCCTTCGCCCTTCTTAAAAGCTCCAATGAACGGTCATATTTAGCTTGGGCACGAACACGGTCGGATAAACTTCTGACTGTCTCAATATTATGGTTCAGAATGTCAGGTTTTGCATCCATCAAAGTCTTAATATTTTCATACACTCCACCCATATCCGACGGTAATACCTCAATCGATGTAAATGGATTCTTGCGTCGGATGGCACGAACCGTTTCAGCAAAAACTTCTGCGCCTCCATCCTTTAAATCATCACGGGCAACTGCCGTAATGACCACATGCTTTAAATTCATCAATACAACGGAATCAGCAACGCGCTCTGGTTCAGCCCAATCCAACTCATTTGGACGTCCAGTCGTAACAGCACAAAAACGGCATGCCCTTGTACATATTTCACCTAAAATCATGAATGTTGCCGTTCTTCTAACTGCCCAGCATTCATGAATATTCGGACATTTTGCTTCTTCACAGACAGTATGCAGGTTTTTCTCCCGCATCATATTTTTTAAGCCGATGTAATTTTCATTAGTATTAAGCTTTATTTTTAACCAATCTGGTTTACGAAGAATTTCTTTATTTGTAGAAGACATCAAAATGTCACTCCATTCTATAGAAATTAACACACCCTACTTTAACAATAATAAAGCATTTATACAAGTTATAGATTGATTCCCATTATTTATTTTTCATGTTTAAAGCTAAATCAGCAAAACTATAAAAGATGGACGGACTGATGTCTTTATAAATACGAAAGAGTGTCATGAAAGGAGCCTGCCCCGTTGAAAAAATTAATCCTTTTTACCATAGCTTGTTTGTTTGTTTTCAATTCACCAAGCCAAGTAGCTAATGCGGCCGATCCCCCTGAAGTTTATGCAGGGCGAATGGAGCTATATAAAAATATGGAAGCTACCCTCCAGGTTCCATGGTATTATCTTGCTGGGGCTGATCAATATGAACATAGCCTAAGGCTCGCCCGGCGGGATATAGAGCCTGCAAAGGGCTTAATCGGGATAAACATCGAGCCCACTAAGTGGAGAGGAGCCCTTAATCCTAACTTAAACGATGTGAACCCGCTCACGATCACTTTTTTTGATGGATTGGGCCAGGATGGAAATGGTGATGGAAAAGCTGATGTTACTAATGATACCGATCGTTTATATGCTTTTTCGAAGCATCTCCATACTTATGGTACGGATGAAGATAATATCCGGATCGGCCTTTGGGATTATTACAAACGGGATAAAGCGGTCAGCATCATCATTGGCAATGCAGAGATTTATAAGAAATATGGCCGGCTGGATTTACAGGAAAAAGCTTTCCCTGTTCCAGTAAGGACCCATTATACGTATTTAAATACGTGGGGAAGCGCTCGTGGTTGGGGAGGAAGGAGAATCCATGAGGGTACTGATATCTTTGCGGATTATAGCCTTCCCGTTCGATCTACGAGCTATGGCATCATTGAAATGAAAGGCTGGAATAAATATGGAGGTTGGCGGATCGGGATACGTGATTTAAATAATACGTATCATTACTTTGCCCATTTAAGCGGTTTTGCCAAAGGATTGAAAGTCGGACAAATCGTAGAGCCCGGACAAGTCATCGGAGGTGTTGGCAGTACAGGTTACGGTCCTCCGGGAACATCCGGTAAATTTCCTCCGCATCTGCATTACGGGATGTACAAAGACAACGGTATCACAGAATGGAGTTTTGACCCTTACCCTTATTTAAAAATGTGGGAAAGGAAGGATTTGGCTAAAAGGAAAAAGTAAGCGGCGAGGAATTTTCGCTGCTTTTTTTTGATTCGAACATAATCCCCTGAACTTGATGCATAGGTATTAATAAAGGGGGCTACAGCGTGTTCCGAAAAAGATTTCGCCCAAAGAAATTTCGAAAAAAGGGGCCTCTTCCAACCCGAAAAGTATTTCTCTATTCATTTATCCTTTTCATCATATCGAGCATCATGACGCTTTGGTATGTTGATAAAGCCATCGAACCAGTGATCATGAGTGTAGCCGAGTATGAAATTAAACGGATTGCAACAGAAACGATTCATGAATCAGTTGATGAGAATATAGCAAAGGTTGATATGAAAAAAATCATCACCAACAACGAGGGTAGCAAGGACTCCAGTTCTTCCTATAGCTTCAATCCAGTCATATATAGTGAATTGCGCGCCAACATTACAAAGGATATTCAAAAGAAGCTTGGCATCAAACAGGGAAATCCTTTTAAAACGGGTTCGGCCAAAATAAATGATGAACAATATAATAGCGTGGTCTACTATATCCCCTTAGGCGTCGTAACGGGGAATAACCTTCTTTCCAACTTTGGACCTGAAATCCCAGTAAAAATGTCAGTCATTGGGAATGTTGAATCGGATTTGAGGACAAAACTGACAAACGCAGGAATCAATAATGTTTATTATGAATTGATTGTGGATTTTGATGTCAATATTCAAATCGTCATTCCCTCTTTTACTGAAGAGACCAAAGTGAGTCAGGAGGTGACAGTCGGCAGTCTGCTTATAGAAGGTGATGTACCAAGCTATTATAGTAATGGAAACAGTTCGGTCGCACCTGCCATCATGAAGGAAAACAAGGAATGAAAAAACCAGCTTATTCCTTTTGGTTAGGCTGGTTCTTGTATATTCAAACATTTACGATCAATAAATGCAGGCTTTTATTCAAGTCCACTTCATATGGCTCTTTTATCTGCTCCCCATTTTCTTCAAGGATCCTTATCATGGGCCGGTCACCTATTCCCTCATTTTGAGAGGATACGACCCCTTTTCTCCCATCATTCAATTCTATTGAAAGACCATTTGGGTAGATCGCAACTGCCCGGCGGAAAGCCTCGATGATCGTATTATCGAACTTTTTCCCAACTCCTGCATAAAGAACTTCCAACCCCTGATGCGGCAGCATGGCCTTACGGTAAACCCGACTGGAAGTCACGGCATCAAATACGTCGGCAACGGCAATGATCTTACCAAAATAATGAATTTCATCCCCTTTTATGCCACGAGGATACCCTGATCCATCTAACCTTTCATGATGCTGATAGGCACAATTTGCAACTAAAAGTGAAACGGTATGAACCTTTTTAATTAGATGAAATCCATAATCAGCATGTTTTTGGATTTGTTCAAACTCCATTTCCGTCAACTTACCAGGTTTCCGAAGGATATCCAAAGGCACGAGCATTTTCCCGACATCGTGTAAAATCGCCCCTAGCCCAAGAATCTCCAAATTTTTTTTATTTATATTTAATTCCATTCCGATCGCAAGGGTATATAAAGTCACATTTAAGGAATGAGTAAAGATATAATCATCGTATGTATAGACGTCGGCCAATAAAGTCATTAACTCTTTATTCCTATTCAACTCGTCCATGATGTTTCGGACTAATTGAGTGAACTTGACGTTTGCCTGCTCTATCGTGAACGAGGCATCCAGGTTGATGTTGTTTTTCATGTCCAGGAAAGTGGTTTCAATCGTATTAATGGCTTCTCTCCTTAGTTTCCCGGATACTGGCGGCTTTGGAATAATGTCATCCGTCCTTGAATCTTGAATGTATACAAAGGGAATATTAAGGGACACCAGTCGATCGATCATTTTCTGCGTTAATGTTAGCCCCTCACACAATAGGACATGGCCTCGCTCATTATAGATGTTTTTTCCGAGCCTGGCACCAGGGCTGAGTGACTTTGTAATAGCTAGCCTCATACTTGTACTCCATTCCCCATTCAATATTTGTAGATCAAACCGTTTCTTTCCTTTATAAGGATTATCGGAAAATATTCTGTTATATGAATCTGTTTATAAATATTTATTGATAAATATTCGGATTACTTGATGAATTAAAACAAGGCCCCCTTCTGGATAAAAAAGAAAGCCCACCTTTTCAAATCATTTTGATTAATGCCTCCTTACCAAGCATTCCTGGATGGATGCCCTGCTCCACAGCCTCCCATGTAACCGATTCAAGCGGTGCATCCAAAAGCTCTTCAATCGAGGTAACACCCGTGGCCCTGCCTGCAAGTATTTTGCGATCTCTTAATTTATCATTTAGTAGTCCTACATCTAACGCACCGCACATTATATATCCTTTCTCGGACGCTACAGCAAGCAAATTCGTTTTGGGAAGTCGGACAGAAATGGCTAGGAATGTATGATTATCAAGTATTATTGGTATCATGCTGATCAATTGGTTTCGCCCCTCTCTTCCCCATACTTTATGAAAAAAAGGGCGGAACCGTGATTTAGCGTTAGGCGTCCGGATATAATTTTTTCAACTTCCATGAAAGGATATCCCGTAAGAATTCCGGTAATAGGTATTCTTTACGATTGGAGCGATGGATACTTGGAAAGAAGTGCCCAAACGTGAACATATCAGGAATAGCCAGTTTATAGGACTTGTCAGGATGCAGTTTCTTCCCATTTATCAAGATTCCTTTTACTATTCCATTGTCCGTTTCTTTAAATTCAATTTGATCATAGTGCATGACACCCATGACTTTCCCGCGGAAACCGAAACCTTTCACTTGAATATGAGGCCACTCCTCATTTCTCGATTGCATTAAGATTTCTTTTAATTCATTCCCATTAACTTCAACGATGCAAGGATTGATGGGGTGTGGACAGATTTTATGAATGTCCCCTTTGGTGACAGGCCCTTTAGGCAATCCATCGAGCAGAAGACCCGCATTCAAAAAGGTACAATCAGCCTTACTCCACTCCCTTAGTGCCTCCCCTAGTATTTTCGTAAGGGCACTTACTTTGAACCAATCATTTTCCAGAGATTCAGGTAAATCCACTACAACTTGCTGAAGCGTTTCCCCGCCGGCCTGGTACATTGCTTCAATCCATGACCGTTCATCCTCTAATTCCGAAAAATCATTGGTATCATAAAGAATGGCACTCTTCTTGCTGACTCTCTTTTCCTGATTGACGGTCATTTCCACCTGCCCAACGAAAAATCCATATTTTCCGGCACCACAGAGGAGCGTATCATTGACCAATTTCCCTTGGTGAAGGATGTGGTGTGTATGCGCGCCAAGTATGACGTCAATCTCGGGGAAGTCCTCTGCCATCCTCTCATCATCATGGATGCCCAGGTGAGACAGGATGATGATTACATCTGCCTCCGTTTTAACCCGTTCAAGCTGTGCCTTCAACTCCACGAATGGCTCTGTTAATTCCCAGCCCATCGCAGTGTAAAACTTTTGAAAAAAAGCTGTCAAACCTATCATGGCGATTTTGGTGCCCTTTAGCGTTGTATGTATCCAATATGGCAGCGCCCATTCAGGCCTTTCATTATCCCGGTAATAAATATTTGCTGCCAAGACCCTGAACTTTGCCGCATCATATAGGGAATCTAGCGCATCATGGGGCAAAGTGATCCCTTCATTATTGCCGATGGTCACATATTGATAGCCCGCTTCATTCAGCAGTTCAATATTTCCTTTCCCCAACGTACCTTCTGTATATGGATGCCAGCGATCCACATGATCACCTATATCAAGTATGATCGCTTCTTCTCCCGTCTCTTGATGAAGTTGTCTTCTTTCTTTAAGAAACTTATCAATACGAGGCCAATTCTCAAAATGACTATGGAGATCATTGGTGTGATACAAATGAATGATTTCTGACATCATTTTCCCTCCTCGTTTATCCTGTAATACCTTGGTATATAAGACGTAAACCAATGATTATCAGCACTATTTTCAACATATTTTCAAGTGACGCACTCTTTAGGCGCGTATTAATGAATGCCCCCAATTTTGCACCGAACCATGCACCCGGAATCAAGGCAAGAGCATATGGCCAATTTACATTCCCAAGGGATATGTGCGTAATCGAATTAGTGATGGAAGACAAAAATACCATGAACATCGAAGTCGCTACTGCCATATGCGGAGGGAAGAAGAAAAGCAGCATCATTACGGGGACCATTAAGGCGCCACCGCCAATTCCAAATAACCCTGAGCTGAAACCCACGACAAATGTAATCAATACAGCTATCAGAGGGTGGTATCCATAGGAAAATGAATGTCCATTATCCGTTTTATACGTTTTAACGATCTTCCCTTTTCCAGGCTTGAAAACCATGGGCTTCAAACGATCTTTCACTAATAGCACGATAGCCATGAAAACCATGAAAATTCCAAAATACAAGGAGAAAGCTTCCACGTTAAGGTTCCTATTCACATAGGCTCCAATTATGCCACCAGGTGAACTGCCTATGAAGAAGACTAAGCCTGCCTTATAATCCACCACTTTATGTTTTAAATAAGATAAAGTAGATGATAAACCGGTAAAAATCATGATCACGGTTGATACACCGACAGCAATCTGGGGTGTCAGTTCATCGATTATATCTGTAGATGTACCTAAATACAAAAGAGAAGGTACAATGATGATGCCACCGCCCAGACCGACAAGAGAGCCGATTGATCCCGCTATTAATCCGATACCTACTAATACTACCCATACCATGAGAAAATCCGCCTTTATCTGTTTGTGATTCTAGCGCTCAATAACTAGCTTGTCACGTTATCACTTCATTAATTATATAATGCCTGTTAAAACAAACCAAGCTGCTTAGGAGCCAGTCCTTCATATTCTATACCAAGCAATTCAATCATTTGCTTGGCATTATCTGCGGCATCTCCGCCTGAGTTATTATTGAAAAGGACATATATCTCCTTACATTGCTTTTCTAATATCCTGATCTTCTCCACCCATTCAGTTAATTCCTGATGATTATATCGGTATAAATACCTGACTTCCCGCCAATTATCTCCCGAAGATGATTTCTGCCAACCATGCAAATTTCGGCCATGAAAGCGTATCAGGGTTTTATCTGGATGAGTCGGATGCAGGACGACAGGAATGGACCCTTCTCCAGCCTGCGGCTCATCACATACAGTATGAATCCAACCTTCCTTTTGGATAAAATCCAAAGTTTGCTGGACCATGGTGGATCTGTACCAGCTTTGATTCCGGAATTCTATGGCAACTAGCATATCGCCCATCTCAGCTCTGCACCATCGTAGGTAGTTTACATTCTCACGTTTACAATCAAACCATGGTGGAAATTGAAATAGGACCATAGCAAGCTTGCCGGCCTTCTGATAAGCTTCAAGAGAGTCGCGAAAGGCTTTGAACATTTCCTTTTTACTTTCAAATGGAATTTCCCCACGCTGATGTCCTGTCATCCCCTGATAGGCTTTAACGACAAATTGAAAGGACGCAGGTGTCTCTGACACCCACTTTTCACTGTTCCTCTTAGGCTGGACTGCATAAAATGAGGCATCCACCTCCACAATGGGAAAATGAGCCCCATACTCTTTCAGTTTATCACGTTGGGGCACCCCGCCATGATATAAACTATCATGATCGCCCCAGCCAGTCACACCAACATAAATCATCTGCACCATTACTCCTTTCTGCTGACAAGACCCGTTTCCGACTTTTCCCTTACTATTTTTTTACCCTTGCATAGGCATATTTAATCTTTGCATAATGGCGGCCGGATTTCACTTTCCAAAATAAAAAGCCTGCCAAGTCTCCCTGGCAGGCTTTTGTATGAATGGATTGTGCTGAATCGCCTTTCAGGCGATCCGTCGGTTATTATCCGATGGAGCCTTCCATTTCGAACTTGATCAGACGGTTCATTTCAACCGCGTATTCCATTGGAAGTTCTTTTGTAAATGGTTCGATGAAGCCCATTACGATCATTTCCGTTGCTTCTTGCTCAGAGATTCCGCGGCTCATCAGGTAGAACAATTGCTCTTCCGATACTTTGGAAACCTTTGCTTCGTGTTCAAGGGAAATGTTATCATTCAAGATTTCATTATAAGGAATTGTATCAGATGTAGACTGATTATCCATGATTAATGTATCACATTCAATGTTAGAACGAGCACCATCCGCTTTACGTCCGAAGTGAACGATACCACGGTATGTTACTTTACCGCCTTGTTTAGAAATTGATTTTGAGACGATAGTTGAAGATGTATTTGGCGCAAGATGAATCATTTTCGCTCCAGCATCTTGATGTTGGCCTTTTCCAGCAATGGCAATCGATAATGTCATACCGCGAGCGCCTTCACCTTTTAAGATGACAGCAGGATATTTCATTGTCAATTTAGAACCGATGTTACCATCAATCCATTCCATTGTTGCGTTAGCATCACAAACCGCACGTTTCGTAACCAAGTTAAACACGTTGTTTGCCCAGTTTTGAATCGTTGTGTAACGGCAGTAAGCATCTTTTTTAATGATGATTTCAACAACCGCACTATGAAGGGAGTTAGTTGTATAAACAGGTGCTGTACAACCTTCTACATAGTGAACGGATGCGCCTTCATCAACAATGATTAGCGTACGTTCGAATTGACCCATGTTTTCAGAGTTGATTCGGAAATAAGCTTGAAGCGGAGTATCCACTTTAACACCTTTTGGAACATAGATGAAAGATCCGCCTGACCATACAGCTGAATTCAAAGCCGAAAACTTATTATCAGTAGGCGGGATTGTTTTACCGAAATGCTCACGGAAGATATCTTCATTTTCACGAAGTGCAGAGTCCGTATCTTTAAAGACGATACCCAAATCTTCCAATTCTACTTTCATGCTGTGGTAAACCACTTCTGATTCATATTGAGCAGATACGCCAGCAAGATATTTTTGTTCGGCTTCAGGAATTCCCAATTTATCAAAAGTCTGTTTGATTTCTTCAGGAACCTCATCCCAAGACTTCTCTGATTTCTCTGATGGCTTAACATAGTATGTGATTTCATCAAAGTTCAGGCTCTGCATGTCGCCGCCCCATTGAGGCATTGGCATGTTGTAAAAATGCTCCAATGATTTCAAACGGAAATCAAGCATCCATTGCGGTTCATCCTTCATTCGAGAAATTTCTTCCACGATTTCTTTTGTCAGACCACGCTTTGAACGGAAGATGGAAACATCTTTATCCGCAAAGCCATATTTATAATCGCCGATTTCAGGCATTTTCTTTGCCATAGCTCGTATTCCTCCATTTCAAATGGCTGAATTACAACAGCTCATTTTAATTTAATTATTCCTTCAATCCCTTTTCCATGGCTTTCCAAGCTAGGGTCGCACACTTGATTCGGGCTGGGAATTTAGAAACACCTTGAAGGGCTTCAATATCCCCAAGGTCCATCTCATTGTCGTATTCTTTTCCCTGAATCATTAAGGAAAAAGTCTCGGACATCGCTAGAGCAGTATCAACGTCTTTGCCCTTAATGGCTTGAGTCATCATGGAAGCCGAACTCATGGATATCGAACATCCGTCACCATCGAATTTAACATCGCTGACTTTTCCATCTTCAATCTTCATCGTTAAACGAATCCGATCACCGCAAGTTGGATTGTTCATATCGATTGTCATGCTGCCATCCTCAAGCATACCTTTGTTACGTGGTTTCTTATAATGATCCATAATGACCTGACGGTAAAGTGTATCTAAGTTATCAAAAGACATTGCTGAAATACTCCTTCGTTTTAACAAGCCCGGACACAAGCTTATCAATATCTTCTTCCGTGTTATAGAGATAGAAACTTGCTCTTGCTGTCGATGACACGTCAAGCCATTTCATTAATGGCTGTGCGCAGTGATGACCGGCACGGACAGCAATTCCATCTGCATCAAGTACGGTAGCGACATCATGTGGATGTACGTCATTCATATTAAAGGTAACTACACCCGCACGCTTTTCTGAATCTTTAGGACCGTATATGGTCAGCCCTTCGATTGCGGACATTTTCTCCATTGCATAAGCGGCGAGTTTATGTTCATGCCGTTCAATATGATCCAAGCCAATTTCCTCCAAGAAATCAATTGCAGCCCCCATGCCGATGGCGCCGGCAATGATTGGGGTACCGCCTTCGAATTTCCACGGGAGTTCTTTCCATGTAGACTCATACAAGCCTACGAAATCAATCATCTCTCCGCCGAATTCAATTGGCTCCATTTTTTCAAGAAGTTCTTTTTTTCCATATAATACGCCGATACCTGTTGGACCGACCATTTTATGGCCTGAGAAGGCAAAGAAATCACAATCCAAATCACGGACATCCACTTTTAGATGCGGCGTGCTTTGTGCCCCGTCGACTACCATTACAGCATTGTGTTCATGGGCAATTTTTGCGATTTCCTTCACAGGATTGATAACGCCAAGTACATTCGAAACCTGCATGATAGAAACGATTTTCGTTGCATCCGTAATTGTAGCCCTCACATCATCAAGTGAAATCGTGCCATCCTCTTGAAGCGGAATATACTTCAGTACAGCGCCTTTTTCTTTGGCAAGCTGCTGCCATGGAATGATATTACTGTGGTGCTCCATGTAAGAGATGACGATTTCGTCACCCTCTTTTACATTTGCTCCACCGTAACTTCTTGCTACAGTATTTAAAGAAGTGGTCGTTCCTCTAGTAAAGATGATTTCTTCTGTAGAAGAAGCATTAATGAATTTACGCACCTTTTCACGTGCACCTTCATACGCATCCGTAGCTTTTGTTCCTAGTGTATGCACTCCGCGGTGAACATTCGAGTTGTATCCACGGTAATATTGCTCAATCGCTTCAATCACTGCAGCCGGTTTTTGCGAGGTCGCAGCACTATCTAAATAAACTAATGGCTGACCGTTGACTTCTTGATCTAATATCGGAAAAAGCTTACGAATTTCGTATGGGTTCATTACTGTACTTTCCTTTCAATGACCGCTACTAATTGTTTTTTAACTCCCTCAATAGGAAGCTGGTTAACAACAGGGGCCAAGAATCCGTGAATGACAAGTCTTTCTGCTTCTTTCTTCGTAATACCACGGCTCATTAAATAATACAGTTGAAGCGGGTCAACACGACCTACAGAAGCAGCGTGACCAGCCGTTACATCATCTTCATCAATTAAAAGGATTGGATTGGCGTCTCCACGTGCTTTTTCACTTAACATCAGTACGCGTGATTCTTGTTCGGCATTGGCCTTTGTAGCACCATACTCTATTTTTCCAATTCCATTAAAAATGGAGGATGCGGCGTCTTTCATGACACCGTGCTTAAGGATATAGCCCTCAGAGCGTTTGCCATAATGAATGATCGCTGTCGTAAAGTTTTGTTTTTGTTCCCCGCGACCGACTACAACGGTTTTAGTATCACCGTGCGAGCCATCGCCCATTAGATATGTTGTGTTATCTGAAATCGTATTTCCATCGTTCATCAGGCCAAGTGCCCACTCAATACGAGCGTCACGTCCTGCCACCCCACGGCGGTTAACGTATGTCGTAAAGCCTTTTGAAAGGGTATCGACCGCCCCGTATTCCACTTTTGCATTTGCATTCGCAAATACTTCAGTTACGATGTTGGCAATCCCTTCGTTAGACTCAACAGTTGAGAAATAGTTCTCTACATATGTGACAGAGCTATTATCTTCCGCTACGATCAATACATGGTTGAAAAGTGTAGTATCAGGATTATCCAATAGGAATACCGATTGTATCGGCTCTTTGATTTCTACATTTTTCGGAACATAAAGGAATGCTCCCCCATTAACCAATGCAGCATGAAGTGCTGTTAAACGATGCTCATCTATTTTAACGCCGTCTTTCATGAAATATTTTTGCACGAGCTCAGCATGGTCACGAGCCGCTGTTAAAATATCCGTAAAAATGACGCCTTGTTCTTTCACATTTGCTGACAGATTGATATGTGCCGGCGTATTGTTGCGTTGAATGTATAAGTTTCCATTTTCTTCAATGATGGATTTGATTTCTTCCGGAAGCTCTTCTATAGAGGCAAAAGCTTCACTTTCAACCGCATGGGTCTTGAAAGAAGTAAAATTCCATTTGTCGATTTTCGTTTTATCCGGCTTTGGCATCGGGAGCTTTTCAAATTCAGAAAACGCTTGAATCCGAAGCTCTGAAAGCCAAGCAGGCTCGTTATTTTTAGTTGAATAAGAGCTTATATCCTCTTGTTCAAACGGTAATTTCGTTTCTGTAGTCATTGCAAATCCTCCTACTTACGCTTCTTCGCCAACAGTTTCGTCTTCAATGCCCAATTCTTGTTTGATCCAATCATAACCTTCCGCTTCCAAGCGGGCAGCAAGTTCAGGACCACCTGATTTTACGACACGTCCTTGCATCATAACATGTACATAGTCAGGAGTGATGTAATTCAATAGACGTTGGTAGTGAGTGATGATCAAGCATCCAAAGTCTTCTCCGCGCATTTCATTGATTCCTTTTGAAACGACTTTAAGTGCATCGATATCAAGCCCTGAATCAATCTCATCTAAAATGGCAATTTTAGGTTGAATCATCATTAATTGAAGAATCTCGTTACGTTTTTTCTCTCCGCCGGAAAAACCTTCATTTAAATAGCGTTGTGCCATATCTTCATCCATTTCAAGGAATTCCATTTTTTGGTCCATCTGACGGATGAATTTCATCAATGAAATTTCATCGCCTTCTTCACGGCGTGCATTAATGGAAGAACGTAAGAAGTCGGCGTTTGTAACACCATTGATTTCACTTGGATATTGCATAGCAAGGAATAGACCGACACGAGCACGCTCGTCGACTTCCATTTCCAAAACGTCTTCACCATCGAATGTGATGCTTCCGCTTGTTACTTCATATTTTGGGTGACCCATGATTGCTGATGATAAAGTTGATTTACCAGTTCCATTGGGTCCCATGATCGCATGGATTTCTCCACCTTTAACTTCAAGGTTAACCCCTTTTAAAATCTCTTTACCTTCAATAGATACGTGAAGATCTTTAACCGTTAATGTAGAAGCTGACATAATAATACCTCCGTGAACTAATTCCTATTTTATTACCAGAAAGAAAAACTTTCTTTACTATAATTTTCGTAAAAGCATTCTCACTTTATTCTCATTCCAATTTTATAACAAATCCAATTTAGAATCAACTAATATAGATAGGGGTTTCTACTTCTTACATGGTGAAAACCTGTCCAATTATAATAATACTAACAGTTATAGCCAACATACAGCATATTAAGCCTTATTTAGCTTTTGTTAAAATTATCTTATTATTCGGCAAATCTTTGTTCTTATTAATATATGTTCAAAAGATTTGGTTGGAAGGCATGAACGGTTCACTTTGAAAAGAAAAAAATCGGACTGTTTGGTGTTATGTAAGATAATCCAATAAGGAAACCCTTATTTTCTGGACCACTTATCATTTTACCTCTACAGACCGATCTTTTAAAGAACTCTTTTATATGCTTAGCCGTGAATTTTGCGTTGTAGGTCTAGAACCATTTTGTTGCACTTTTCATGTTCCCTATCTCGTTCCTTCTCAACCTCGATACGGAGGTCTAAGTTTCTACTGTACTCACTGTAGCCAATCCCATGTGAAGACTGCATCGCCTTTTCCATTTCGCTTGTTACATTTAACTCTAGAGTATTGATAGTGAACCATCCTTTCAAATTTGTGTTTCATTTTATTTCTTTCTTTAACCTTTTACCCTACTTTTCATACTTTAAACATAAAAAAAAACGACCCGAATTAAATCAGGCCGTTCCTCTTGAATCATTTATCCGCTGGTACAACCGCACCTTTGTATTCCTTAAGGATGAAATCTTTGATTTCTTTAGAATGCAATACTTCTACAAGCGCTTTGATTTCTTCTTTATTTTCATCGCCTTTATTTACAGCGATGACATTCACATAAGGTGATTCGGAATCTTCGATCGCAATTGAATCTTTCAATGGATTCAAGCCAGCGTCGATTGCATAGTTAGAGTTGATCAAAACAGCATCGCCTTCGCCGCTTTCATAGATTTTCGGAAGTAATGCCGCCTCATATTCAGCGTCGAATTTAAAGTTTTTCTTATTTTCAATGATGTCTTTCGTTGTAGCTGTCGTTTTATCGACGCCCTCTTTCAACTTGATGAGGCCATTCCTTTCCAACAGTGATAAAGCACGGCCATGGTCAGCGACAGAGCTGCTTAAAATGATCGTTGCTCCATCAGGAAGTTTATCGATGCTTTTATATTTTTGTGAATATAAACCGATAGGCTCGATGTGGATCCCGCCCGCATTGACGAAATCATATCCATTCTCTTTAATTGCCGACTCTAAGAAAGGTAAGTGTTGAAAATAGTTAGCATCCAATTCCTTATCGTTTAACGCCTTATTCGGTAAAACATAGTCCTGGAATGTTTCGATTTCCAAATCGATGCCTTTTTCTTTAAGTATTGGCTTTGCTTTCTCAAGGATTTCAGCATGCGGAACATTTGATGCACCTACAACTAATTTCTTCGATTCTTTTTCCGTATCGCTGCCGCTTTTATCCTTTTCACTTCCACAAGCTGCCAAAGCGATCGATAACACTAAAATTAATGCAAATCCCAAAAACTTTTTCATTCAATTCATCTCCCTTTATCTTTTGTCCAATTTAGATGTAATCATATCTCCAATAATTTGAATAATGAAGACGATAATTAAAATAACGATAGTCGCTACAAGAGTAACGTCATTGTGATTTCTTTGATAACCGTCCAGATAGGCTAGATTACCAAGCCCTCCTGCACCGATGACACCAGCCATTGCTGTGTAGCCGACCAATGCAATCGATGTTACCGTAATCCCGGAAATAAGGGCCGGCATCGACTCTGGAAGCAGTACCTTCCAAATGATCGTGCTCGTTTTAGCCCCCATAGATTTAGCAGCTTCAATTACACCTTTATCGATTTCACGGAGGCCGATTTCAACCATACGTGCATAAAATGGGGCCGCACCGATAATAAGTGCTGGCAGTGCAGCATTCTCACCAATCATGGAACCGACAAGTGCTTTAGTGAATGGAATGAGCAGCACGATCAAAATAAGAAACGGAATGGAACGGAATATATTAACGACAGCACTCATGACCACGTTAACCGCCCGATTTTGCCACATATTCCCTTTCCCTGTCAAGAACAGGATCAACCCTAATAGTATGCCTATAAAAAAGGTAGCTACTACAGAGATGCTCGTCATATATAGTGTTTCTTTCGTTGCTTCAATAATGTCTTCCCAATCCACATTCGGCAATAATTCTTCAAGCATGAGTAATCACCTCCACGCCTACCTGCTGCTCTTTAATGAATTCGATTGCGCGGAGCATTTCATCCTCTGTGCCATCAAGATGGATGAACAGCGTTCCATATGAACCACTTCTCGTTTGGGATATCTTACCTTGAACGATATTGACGTCCAACTCGAAGTTACGTACGAGCTTGGTGATCAACGGACTTTCGGCATGGTCCCCTACAAAGGTCAGTTGAATAACTTTACCTGCAGGAAAGCGTTCGAGTAAATGGTCCATTGTTTCTTTCGTTTCTTCCGGTTCCGTTACCTGTTGCACGAAACGCTTTGTCATTTGTTCTTTAGGATTCTTGAAAACATCCAGCACAGGTCCCTGTTCAACAACTTGCCCGCTTTCCATCACAGCCACACGGTGACAGATTTTACGTATTACATGCATCTCATGTGTTATCAACACAATCGTTAGCCCAAGGCGCTGATTGATGTCAACAAGCAATTCAAGAATTGAATCAGTAGTCTGTGGATCTAAAGCAGAAGTCGCTTCATCACATAGCAGTACTTTAGGATCATTGGCAAGAGCCCTGGCTATTCCCACCCTTTGCTTTTGCCCACCGCTCAATTGCGATGGATAAGCCTTTTCCCTGCCTTCCAGTCCGACTAACTTGATTAATTCGTTCACACGCTTGGTGCGTTCATATTTCGAAACTCCTGCAATTTCCAACGGAAAGGATATGTTCTCCTGGACGGTCCTGGACCACAATAGATTGAAATGTTGGAAAATCATGCTGATTTCTTGACGGGCCTTACGAAGCTTTGCCCCATTTATCTTAGAAATTTCCTTATCAGCCACCACAACGGATCCCTCCGTGGGTGTTTCCAAGCCATTGAGCATTCTGATCAAAGTACTTTTCCCAGCTCCACTGTAGCCAATAATACCGAAAATCTCGCCTTTATTTATTTCAACATTTACATTATTTACAGCCTTGATCGTCTCACTGCTTCCTTTTCCTGTTCGAAACAGCTTACTGACATTAGTCAATGTAATCATTAATACTCACCTCTTTTATCCAATAAAACCTATGAACTTAGTTGATTTCTCTACATAATTAGTTTGTGCTTTTAACAATTTCGCTGCCCATGCAAAGGTTACCCCAATATGGAATAGAAAAAACCTTTCTGCATGAGCAGAAAGGCAGGTAAAAAGATTGGCCTTCCTCTCATCTTCCAAAGTAATTAAACTTTGTGTGAATTGGCACCTTTCCAAGGAAATTTCCTTGTCGGTTGCCGGGTTTCATCGGGCACATCCCTCCACCTCTCTTGATAAGAGCTAATATATAGAATATTTTGTACATCATTAAGTTCTTTAGTATGGTGAAATTTTATCATAGATAAAAAAGGAGTGCAATGTATAATATTTCTATAATAATATGAACTTGTCTTTTCCTTAAATCGTTTTAGAAGCCAAGGAGACGATATTCGTCGCTTTTTCAATTGCCTGCTCTAAATCTTCAATTAAATCCTCAACATTTTCTATCCCAATGGATAGTCGGACTTGATCAGCACTCACACCCGCTTTCGCCAGACCTGCCTCATTCAATTGTTGATGGGTCGTACTGGCGGGATGGATGATTAAACTCTTAGCATCCCCAACATTCGCTACATGGGACCATAATTCAACCGAATTGATAAGTTTTGCTCCGGCCTCACGGTCACCTTGTATTCCGAAGGTCACAACCGCTCCAGCTCCCTTAGGCAAGTATTTATCTGCAAGGGCTTTATCCGGATGATCCTCATTAGCAGGATATGAAACCCAGGTCACAGCCGGTTGATTTCTCAAATATTGAATGACAGACTTGGTGTTCGAGATATGCTCTTTCATTCTTACATGCAGCGTTTCAAGTCCAAGCGTAAACTGAAATGCACTTTGGGCACTTAACGAAGGGCCTAAATCACGAAGTAATTGCACACGGGCTTTTGTAATAAAAGCAGCGGGTCCAACTGCCTCCGAGTACACGAGACCATCGTAGCTTGGATCAGGCTCGGTAAAGCCAGGGTAGTTTGGCGAGTTCCAGTCGAACTTCCCTCCGTCCACAATGACACCGCCTAATGTCGTTCCATTACCCAATAGCCATTTTGTAGCAGAGTGGATGACAATATCCGCTCCAAAATCAATGGGTCTGCAAAGATATGGTGTAGCGAAGGTATTATCGATAATTAAAGGTATGCCGGCATCGTGGGCGATATCCGCTACTGCTTCGATATCTAAAACCCTCAAGCTTGGATTTCCAATTGTTTCAGCAAATATGGCTTTTGTTTTTGGCGTAATCGCCCTTTTAAAATTTTCAGGGTCATCAGGGGAGACGAATTTCACTTTAATCCCATATTTAGGGAGAGTATTTTCAAAAAGATTATACGTACCACCATACAATGTAGAGGCTGAAACAATCTCATCCCCTGCACCGGCAATATTTAAGATTGACAGGGAAATGGCCGCCATTCCGCTTGCTGTTGCCAATCCGCCGATCCCGCCTTCCAATAAGGCCATTCTTTCCTCGAAAACGCTGACCGTGGGGTTATGGAGTCGAGAATAGATATAGCCATTCTCCTTTAAGCCAAATAAATTCGCTGCATGGTCGGTGTCTTTGAACAAGTATGCATTGCTTTGGTAAATAGGAACTGCACGGGCACCTGTTTCATCAGCTTGCAGACCACCATGAACACTCAATGTTTCGAAACGCAACTTTTTCTCTGACATAGGCTTTCTCCTCTTCTTCTATCGATTTAGTTGGAATTATAATAAAACCGGGAAATCCATTGAATAACAAAAAAACCACTTCCACAAGAAGAGGTTTTCATACACACCTCATCTTCCAGAGCCAACACTCTGCTGGAATTAGCACCGTATATAAATTTATACCGGTTGCCGGGCTTCGTCGGGCCAGTCCCTCCGCCACTCTTGATAAGAACTATTAAATTCAGCAGTTACTTTCTTAATTCAAAATATAGCATTTTACATTTATCCAGTCAATGAATAGTTAGAATATTCTTTGTTTTATTTAGATTTTGGCCCTTACCTATACAAAGCTAAAAAACCAACCCGTAACTGGTTGGTTTCTTAGCTAATTTCCTTAAGCAATCCATACAAATAAGGAACGGATTGAAAGGCATATATTTTTTTGTACAGCTTTCCTTCTTTGAAAAGCAATAAACAAGGGACGCTTTCAATTTCATACGATTCCGCAAATGCTTGAACATAATTCATGTTCATTTTGCCTGCCTTAAAATCCGGGAAAAGTTCCAATGAAATCGTCAGCATCTTGGAAGCCACCTGACAGGTACCACATAAAGGCGTATATAAATATAAGCAAAAGGTTTCCCCTTTTTCAACAGCAAGCTGACACTCTTCTTCTTTCCATTCCCGCATCAATTAGTCGTTCACCCTTTGACTTAAATATTTCATTTTCACATTCATATTGGCAGATAAAAGGACAGTTGCGATATGATGTTCGGGCGAGCTTTCCACTTCCTTGTACATTTTATTAATGTACAAGTGGTTCGCTTCCGGCATTTCCCTCCGGAATTGCTTCCGCAGCTTTTCTCCTGATTCATCTGCGTCAAAAAGGAGATAGACATCACGATCCATTAATTCATCAACAAATTCATCTAGCTTAGTTAATGATATGGTTCCATTCGTACATCTTATTTCCACATCTTCATTTAAAACGGAGGCAACTTTTCTTCTATCGGAACTGCCTTCTACAATGATCACTTTATCGAATTCGCCGCATTCCATGTCATCACTCCATCTCACGAATTATGTGCGCAACTGCCATATCCAAAATGAAAAAGAGAGCAGGCCATTATCTGGCCCCCTCTACTTCGCTTTAACCGTTAATCAAGCTCTCATATTCTTCAGCGCTCATCAGGTTTTCAATATCACTGCTATTTGCTGGTTCCAGCACGATCATCCATGCTTTTTCAAAAGGAGATTCATTCACATACTCAGGGTTGTCACTTAAATCATCGTTCACTTCAACAACCTTGCCACTGATTGGAGCATAAAGCTCAGAAACGGTTTTAACGGATTCAACACTTCCAAATGGCTCGTTCGCTTTCAATTCATCCCCGACCTCTGGAAGCTCGACGAAAACGATGTCCCCAAGTTCGGACTGGGCAAAAGCTGTTATTCCGATGCGGACTGTTCCATCTTCCGTTTTGACCCATTCATGTTCTTTAGTGTAACGAAGTTCTTTTGGCGTTGTCATTATTAATTCCCTCCATATGTACATCTTGTTTTATCTATTACATTATAAGGTAGAACTTTGTTTTAAGTAAGAAATTAACCAAATATTTTGTGTAATTTTAGTTCCAAGCCTGTTCGAATTGCTCTTCTTTGAAACCCACTGTCACTTTAGTGCCATCCGTTACAATCGGTCTTTTTAGCAGCATGCCATCAGTGGACAATATATCAAGCATCTCTGTTTCAGAAGCTTCTTTCAGCTTATCCTTTAACCCGAGCTCCCGATATTTTTGACCGCTAGTATTGAAAAACTTCTTCAACTCTAATCCGCTGTTTTTATAAAGTTGTTCGATTTCAGTTCGAGAAGGTGGATTTTCCGCTATATGGATCGCTTCATATTGCAGTTCATGACTATCCAACCACTTCTTCGCATTACGGCATGTGCCGCATTTTGGGTACCAATATAATGTTAATCCCATCATTTCACCACCTACCAATAGAATACCCGTTTTCACCACGCAATACAACGAAATGTCCTTTGATTTTCCAACGTGATTTCATCAAAGCAAAGGGAATGCCTATTACGGGCATTCCCTTTTAAGATTTCAATTTATTTCTTAAAGTGCGTATTTTTCCGTTTCGATAACCTTAACTGAAGCTTCACGTTTTTTCGCAATGACATTGATTGGATTGTGTCTTGTCAGCTTGCGAAGCGAAGAAAGCATGATGCGAAGAGTATCGCCTGTTTCTACGGCAATTAACGTTTCCTTTGCATGCTGCTCTATTTCATTGAAAGCTTCTTGAACGAAAATTTCAGTGTAAAGGACTTTTTGTTTGTTCTTCTCCAGCCCGGTGGCCGCAATGGCTTTTTCCGTACGTAATACCACCGATTCTGCAGCATATGCAAGAGATGCTATATCAGCAATGTTGGAGAGGATTTCTTGTTCCTGATCAAGTCTTGTTCCGTATTTCTGTGCAGCAAGACCAGCTGCCAAAATACCGATTTTCTTGGCGTTTCTAACAAGCATTTTTTCTTGTGCCAATGGCTCATCGCCAGGTTCCTCCGGCATCATCATCATTAATTCCTCTTGCAGGCCTTGAGCTTTTTGAAGAAGCGGCAATTCTCCTTTAAGTGCTTTTTTCAGGAAAGTTCCCGGGACAAGCAAGCGATTGATTTCATTTGTGCCTTCAAAAATTCGGTTAATACGGGAATCACGATAGGCTTTCTCAATTTCATATTCCTGCATGAAACCATAACCGCCATGAAGCTGCACGCCTTCGTCCGTTACGTAATCCAATACTTCAGATGCAAAGAATTTATTCAAAGAACACTCTATTGCATATTCAGCGATTGCTGCTGCCATTGATTTACCATCTTTCACTTGTTCATCCGTCAACTTGCTTTGTCTTTGATCATAAAGACCAACGGTACGGTATACTGAGCTTTCTGCTGCATAGATTTTAGAAGCCATTGTTGCAAGTTTCTCTTTTGTCAAATTAAAATCAGAAATTTTTGTTTTGAACTGTTGGCGTTGATTTGTATAAGCGGCTGTAATTTCAAGAGCGCGTTTAGATCCGCCGACTGCACCAACACCTAATTTATAACGGCCAATATTCAAGATATTGAAAGCAATGACATGCCCTTTTCCGGCTACACCCAAAAGGTTTTCAATTGGTACATGAACATCCTCCAGGATCAATGTGCGTGTAGATGAGCTCTTAATGCCCATTTTCTTCTCTTCCGCACCAGTGGATACGCCCTTATATTCACGCTCAACAATGAAGGCTGAGAATTGTTCGCCGTTGATTTTAGCGTATACACAGAAGACATCTGCAAAACCGGCATTAGTTATCCATTGTTTTTCGCCATTTAAAATATAGTGTGTTCCTTCTGCATTCAATTTCGCTGTTGTTTTTGCTCCTAAAGCATCCGATCCTGAGCTTGGCTCCGTTAAAGCATAAGCGGCAATTTTTTCACCTGTTGCCAGTAAGGGGAGGTATTTTTTCTTTTGTTCTTCATTGCCGAATAATACGATTGGCAAAGATCCGATCCCTACATGTGCACCATGCGTAATTCCGAAGCCGCCTGCAAGAGCCATTTTTTCTGTAATTAGCGCCGAACTGATTTTATCTAGACCCAATCCGCTGTATTCTTCAGGAACGTCAGCACCAAGTAAACCGATTTCACCTGCATGCTTCAGTAATTTAACAGAACGGTCGAATTCATGGTTTTCTAAATGTTCAACTTGCGGCAGAATTTCATTCACAACGAAATCTTCAGAAGTTTTGGCAATCATTTTATGCTCATCGGAATAATCCTCCGGAGTAAACACTTGATCATACGAAATATCTTCTACTAAAAAGGCTCCACCTTTAATGAGGTTATCTTTTGTTTGATTGGACATGTCATTTCCTCCTAAGTATAAATATATTAAATCTTCCGGAAGCATGTTGACAGCATCCGGAAAGGTTGTTTACGCTAGTAATTCGAATACTCCAGCAGCGCCCATTCCGCCGCCGATACACATTGTAACAACTCCGAATTGTTGGTTTCTTCGCTTCATTTCATGAAGCAGGCTTAATGTCAATTTAGCTCCGGAACACCCAAGGGGGTGGCCTAAGGCAATCGCTCCGCCATTAACATTGACAATCTCTTCATTCAATCCCAGCTCACGAATGATTTGTATGGATTGAGAAGCAAAGGCTTCGTTCAATTCAAATAAACCAATATCAGATAGCTCAAGTCCAGCTAGTTTCAAAGCTTTAGGAATGGCAGCGATTGGACCGATGCCCATAATTTCAGGTGGTACACCTGCTACAGCAAAGGAACGGAACTTACCCATCGGTTTCATCCCTAATGAAGAGGCCTTTTCCCCATCCATGACCATGACCGCGGCTGCACCATCACTCGTTTGTGATGAATTCCCTGCTGTTACGGATCCTGTAACAGAGAATGCAGGTCTTAGTTTTTTTAGCACTTCAGCAGTCGTACCTGGACGAACGCCCTCATCCTGTGTAAAAGTAAATGATTTTTCCTTTAACTTAAGATCTGGTCCCACTGAACGAAGGGTTACGTCAACCGGTACGATCTCATCCGAAAACTTTCCTTCTGCAATGGCCTTAGCCGCCTTTTGATGACTTCTAACTGAAAATGCATCTTGATCGTCACGGGAAATGCCGTATTTTTTTGCAACGGCTTCAGCAGTGTGACCCATACCCATATAATATTCCGGTGCCGTTTCCGCAAGTCTCGCGTTCGGACGTGTTACATGGCCCATCATTGGCAAAAGGCTCATGGATTCCGCTCCGCCTGCAATGACTGTATCACTTTGGCCGAGCATGATCCTTTCCGCTCCATACGCGATACTTTGCAGCCCGCTTGAACAATAACGATTAATCGTTATCGCCGGTACTGTATACGGCAACCCTGCCAATGCGCCGATATTACGCGCCATGTTCAATCCTTGCTCGGCTTCAGGCATTGCACAACCGATAATCAGGTCATCGATGGTGCCCTCATAATTCCCTGCACGCTTTAATGTTTCCTTTACAACAAGAGCCCCTAAATCATCAGGGCGTACACTAGCAAGAGAACCTTTTTTCGCTCTTCCTACCGGAGTCCTTGCTCCAGCTACTATTACCGCTTCTTTCATGAGGATCCCCCTTACTCATTTTTAAGCTATCGATCTAGTAATCTTCGTTTTGGCCATATCTTCATCTATTCATCAATTACGCAGTGGTTTCCCTTTAACAAGCATGTGCTGCATCCTTGCCTGAGATTTAGGAGTCGATATCAGTTTTAGGAACGCTTGTTTTTCAAGGTTCAAGATATACTGTTCATCTACTTCTGTACCATATGGGAGTTTTCCCCCTGCCAGGACATATGCAAGCTCTTTCGCTATGACGAGGTCATGATCAGATAAGAATCCTGAAAGGCGCATGGATTCAGCCCCTAATAGAAGTGCAGCATATCCCGTTTCACCTACGACAGGAATCTTTGTACGGGCTGGAGCGGTATAACCTTGTTCATGCATGGAAAGTACTGCCTGCTTCGCATCATATAGCTGATGATCCGCATTCACGCTTATTCCATCAGATGAATTAAGGAAATTATTCCCTCGTGCTTCCTCAGCAGAGGTCGAAACTTTTGCCATGGCGACCGTTTCAAATACTTGGTTGGCCACTTTTTGTAAATCGAAGTCGACGCCCTTTGGCATATTCTTCAATGTCTTCACGTAAAGCTCTTTTGTCCCGCCACCGCCTGGGATCAATCCTACACCTGCTTCTACAAGACCCATATATGTTTCTGTCGTTGCCTGGATGCGTGCAGCTGGAAGAGATACTTCAGCACCGCCGCCAAGTGTCATATTAAAAGGAGCCACCACTACAGGAACTGCACTGTACTTAATTTTTAGCATGGCCTTTTGGAATTGGCTGATGACCATATCCAGTTCAAAAATATTGTCATCTTGCGCTTCCATCAACATCATTGCAATATTAGCGCCTACACAGAAGTTTTTGCCTTGGTTTCCGATGACCAGGCCTTTAAAGTTCGCTTCCGCTTCATCGACTGCCGCATTGATCATTTGCATGATATCTAGGCCGATAGTATTATTGGGAGAAGTGAATTCAAGGAGAGCCACCCCATCACCGATATCTATCAAGCTGGCACCGCTGTTTTTCTTGATTACGCCTTTTTGCTTCTTGATTGCTTTAAGATTGATCACTTTAGGATTTTCGACGAGTTCTTTATATTCACCATTATCATAGTAGTGAACGATGCCACTTTCCTCTGTATAGAATGAAGTAAAGCCCTTAGCGAGCATATCCTTTACCCATTGGGGAACTGTGATTCCTTCAGTTTCCATACGTGCTACCGATTTTTCTACACCTATCGCATCCCAGGTTTCAAAAGGACCTGTGGACCAACCGAATCCCCATTTCATCGCTTGGTCGATTGCCACGATGTCATCGGCAATGTCTCCAAGCAATTGGGCAGAATACACAAGCACTGGATTCAGTACATCCCAAAGTAATTGGCCGGCACGGTCCTCGCTATAAACGAGCGCTTTCATTTTATTAGCTAAACCCTTGGCCTGTTTTGCCATTTCCATAGAAGGTGTTTTTAATTTTTTTCGAGCATCATATTCAAGCGTATCTGGATTCAGTTCAAGGATTTCCTTGCCCTTTTTCAAGAAAAACCCTTGGCCTGACTTGCTTCCAAGCCACCCATTCTTAAGCATTGCCTTCATGAAATCAGGTATTTTGAAAACTTCTTTTTCTTCACCATCGACCTGGTCATATACGTTTTTGGCAACATGTGCAAAGGTGTCCAATCCAACTACATCAAGTGTCCGGAAAGTCGCGCTGGTTGCCCTTCCGATCAATGGTCCTGTAACCGAGTCGACTTCACCTACACTGTACCCGCCTTTTTGCATTTCCCGAAGGGTGACCAACAAACCGTAAGTGCCAATGCGGTTAGCGATGAAGTTTGGTGTATCCTTGGCTTCGACGACACCTTTCCCCAGTACATCTTCGCCGAATCGTTTCATGTAATCGAGCACTTCTGTTGAAGTTGCTTTAGTCGGAATGACTTCTAACAATTTAAGATATCGCGGTGGATTGAAGAAGTGGGTTCCCAGGAAGTGCTTTTGAAAATCCTCGGAGCGTCCTTCTGCCATCGCTTCGATTGAAATTCCAGATGTATTCGATGAAATGATGCTTCCTGGTTTACGATGTCGATCAACTTGGGCAAATACACTTTGCTTAACTTCCAGTTTCTCAACGACCACTTCGATGACCCAGTCGACATCCTTTAAACGGCTTATATCATCTTCCAAGTTTCCCGCCTCGATCAACGCAAGATTTCCCTTAGCCGAAAGCGGAGCTGGTTTTTGTTTTAAAAGTTTTGTAATCGCAGTTTGGCTAATGCGGTTACGTACTTGTTTATTTTCTAATGTCAGTCCCTTTTTCTTTTCATCCTCAGTGAGTTCGCGAGGTACAATATCCAATAATAAAGTCGGAATGCCGATGTTAGCAAGATGTGCAGCAATCCCTGATCCCATAACTCCTGACCCTAGAACAGCAGCCTTTCGTATTTGTCGAACCAAGTTTAAATCCCCCTTACGCAATGTATTGAATGAATGCTCATTCATTTTTAATCCAAAAAATTTTGAATATTTTTTCTTATTACTAATATAGAAT